>DAINBR010000355.1:0-3519 GCA_036732865.1 Bacteroidota bacterium
ATCCCGATCGATCCGCTCCCGCTCCGGAGCGGCAGGACGATCTCCAAGCCCTGCTCTCGGAGATACTTCGCCCAGGGGTGACGGTGCGGACTGATGCGGTCGACATATTGCAGGCCACGGGGCAGGCTACGGATGGAGAGCACGCACTCCCGTCCCTCCGATGGCACGCCTTTCACCATCTCACACCGGTACGTACCATCGTCATGGCGCAGGATGGCCGCGCCGCGGCTCGACATCAATTTCCCCATGAGTGTTAACAGGATATGGCTGAGGATGAACCGGAGGTCGAGGGACGAATTGATAACCGTACTGAATTCGAAGAGTGCGGAGTGCTCGAAATGACTCTCGTACGTCGGCTTCGGCGGGGCCATGTCAGCGGGGGAGGTACTTGGTCAAATGCACTTCGTTGCGTCTGCCGGCATTGATCTTGTATGCAACCTTGTCCATCAAGGACTTCATGAGATAGACCCCCAATCCTCCGTGGCGGTAATGCGTGAGGTATTCCTTCATGTCGGGCGACTGAAGCCGAGAAGGATCGAACCCGATGCCGGTGTCAGTGATAACGATTTCCAATGCGCCGGTCTTGTTTTTGACCGTCACCGAGATTTCTTTGGTCGGGTCAAACTTGTAGGCATGTTTGATGATGTTCGTGCACGCTTCATCAACTGCGAGGGCGATTTTGCTCACCTCATCATCCGGAAAACCGCTTTCCCGCGCCGCGACCGAAACGAATTCGCGGACGGCGACCAGGCGCTCGGTCCGGCTCTCAATATGGATGGTGCGCTTTCCCACGTCTATTTTGCCGCGAGGAATTTCTGCACCGCATCCTGCTCATCTTTGGTAATCTCATACAGAAGGGGAAAACCGAGGAGGTCAAAAACGTTGAACACCTTCGCTGACATGTTGGAGAGCTTGATATCCCCCTTGTTCTTCCGGACATCCTCGATGTAGGCCATGAAGACGCCCAGGCCGGCGCTGCTGATATACGATAGGTCTTTGCAGTTGACGACAATGTTATAGCGCTGGTTCTTCAGGAGCGTTTGGAATGCCTCCTCCAGGGTCGGAGCAGTATGAGCGTCCAGATATCCCTTCAACTCAAGGACATGAACGGTGTCGTGTTCCCGTAGCGCGATTTTGAACTCACTCATGAATGCGTCCTCCCAGATGCACAGCCAACGTCACAGAAGTTTAGCGGGTCCGATCCAGCGCAGCACAACGAGCGTCAAATCGTCGTGCGGAGCGCCATGATCGATGAATGTATCCACGGAATGCAGCACATCCCGTTTGATGTCGGCAGCAGTCCGGCCACGTGACCGGCGTGCAATGCCGAGCAGCCGCTCGTAGCCGAACTCTTCTCCGTTCCGGTGTGCTTCCGTGACACCGTCGGTATAGAACAAACACACATCTCCCGGACGCAGTTGAAGGGTATATTCTTCGATTGCTCCGGCAAAAAGTTCCCCTTCACCCAACCCAAGACCCATGCCATCAGGTCTGACATAGTCGGTATCCGACGCACTTGCATACAGCATCGGACAATGACCGGCGCGCGCAAGCGTCAACAAGCCGGTCTCCAGATCGAGGATTGCGTAAATTAAGCTAACGAATGAGTGTTTGTCAATAGACCCCGCGAGGACCGAGTTGGCCTGTATCATGAAGTCACGCGGTGAGGCGTACTGGGCACCCAGCGACAGAAAGATGCCTTTCACTTCAGCCATGTAAAATGCGGCAGGCACTCCCTTGCCCGAGACATCCCCCACGATAATGCCGAGCCGGTTGCCGGGCAGATCGATGAAGTCATAGTAATCACCTCCCACTTCGAACGCGGGCGTCGACACAGCATCGAGATCGATGGAGGGGTGGGCGGGCAGCGCCTGTGGCAGCAGCTTCCTCTGCATTTCCTGTGCAAGTGTCATCTCCCGGACCAGCCGCTCGCGTTCGATCGATTTCTTGATCAGGCGTGAATTTTCAATCGCCACCGTCGACTGGTCCGCGAACGTCGAGATAACATCGATATCATCCTTCACAAAGCCGTATTCCGTGGACTTCGTGACATAAAGGAATCCGAGTGGTCCGACATGGGACACGAGCGGCACGACGACCAGGGAAGCGATCGTGCCCGACGCAACACGTTGTTGTCCAAGGCGCGGATCGCCGGCAAGGGTATCAATCACCAGCGGTTTCCGCTCGGCAAGCACGCTCGCACGGAGCGCACCCAGTCCTGCCGCGTGGAGGTCTTCAACCTCCCGGGCGGTGATATTCTGCAGAGAGGCGATGTTCACCCGCGACGGCCCCGCGCGCTCCACGCCGGTCGCCCCTCCCTCCTCCAGGGGGATGATTTCCAGCCAGCAGCTCTGCGCTTCGCACACTCGGAGCGTCATCGCGGTCACCGTCTCCACGAGCTCATTGAAATCGAACACCTGCGTTACAAGCTTACTGAGCGTGTGGATCGACGACACTTCCGAACGCTTCCTGTCAAAAGCATCCGCCGTCGGCAGGTGGAAGAGCGTACTCACAAATGCCATGCCGAAGTATATATTGCCGAAAAGGAGTGAAAGCGCGACAAACTTCTGTAAGGCGGGAGAATAGTAGCTGACAGCGTGGGAGAGCAGAGTGTTCTGACTCAGGAGCACATTCATCGTCGTCAGGAACGCGAACAGGAAAAACGAATACACAAGCGAGAGCACCTTCTCCCGTCTGGTCAGATAGACGATCCAGGGAAGGCGGAAGGCATTGACTACTCCCGCCGCGATGGCGAGACCATAGAGGATGGAGGTCACCACACTCGTATCCAGCGGACGCATCGCGAGCGTGGACACCGCGGTGGCCAGGATGAGGAACACCAGGGCACGAAAGGTACGAAGCGTCCACTTCCTCCGGTACTGGAGCACGAGGTCGCGGAGCAGTCTCAGGTTCAAAATCGCGAAGAGGCCGACGAGAATGCTGACGACCGACGAGAGAAACAGGGTGGCATAGTCCAGTGGCGTCAGCGTGAGGTCTTTAGTTTCGAAGCCTTCGGCTGAAAGCGAGGAAATCAGGAACACCAGCGTGAGTACCAGAATCGCCCCGATGAGCAGCACGCCGAGCCGTCGGACGGGATGCGGCGTCTGTACCGGAAGAGCAAGGTCGAGGGACTTGAAAAGAAGCAGGAAGGCTACCGCCGTCACAAGCTCGCGGATGAAGGCCACGCCGGGCACACCCAGCGATACGCTCATCATGACCACGTCGAAAACGAACTTCAACGTGAGCAGAAAGAGTGCGGCAAGGACGAGCAGGAATGGTCGTAGCTTCATCCGTCATACCTTCATGTGAAGCCATGACGCCGAACGGTATTTCAGGTAGATTGCGATCGAGTAAGAGATGATATAGACGGGCAGAGCCAGCCAGGCACCGATGATTCCCCAGCCCAGGATGACCCCAAACACATAGCAAACAGGCAGAAATATCACCCAATGTGTGAGCACTTCCACCAGCATCACATACACCGTTGCGCCGGCGGCCTGCAACGCGTGAGCGAGAACG
>DAINBR010000356.1:0-3512 GCA_036732865.1 Bacteroidota bacterium
TGCTGTTCACGTTGTTGAATCCCCAGGAGGAGGTCATCGTGCTGGCTCCCTACTGGGTGAGCTACCCTGAGATGATCAAGATGGTCTATGCCGTGCCGGTGATTGTGACGCCGGAGGACGGATCATTCCACCCGCGGATGGAAGAAATCGAAAAAGCCGTCAGCTCCTACACCAAGGCCATCATTGTCAACAGCCCCAACAATCCCTCCGGGCTGATGTACAGACCGGACTTCATTGCGAGCATTGTCGAGTTCTGCGAGCGCAAAGGTATCTATCTGATCATGGACGATATCTACCACAAGCTGGTATTCGACGGCAAGGTCTCCGTTTCACCGTACAAGTATACCAGCAAGGACGTAGAAAACACACATGTCATCAGCATCAACGGGATCTCCAAATTGTACGGAATGACGGGCTTCCGCATCGGCTGGGTAATCGCCCCGAGGAAGATCGTGCAGGTGATGACGAACGTGCAGGCGCAGACTTCGTCCTGCACCTCCGTGATCCTGCAGGCGGCTGCAGAGGGGGCCCTTACCGGATTGCAGAGCGTCGTGGAGACCCTCCGGTTGACGCTGGAGAACAATCGCAACGTCATGATGCAGGAGCTCCACGCATTTTCCGGGATATCCATCACCAAACCCGACGGCACGTATTACTGTCTGCCCGACTTCCGCGCCTACAGCAAGGATTCCGTCAAGCTCTCCAACTTCCTGCTGCAGAAGGCCCTTGTGGTAACGGTGCCGGGAAAGGAGTTCGGCATGGAAGGACATCTTCGGCTGAGCTATGCGACCACCGTGAAGGACATCAAGGAAGGGCTTGAGCGCATCAAGTGGGCACTGGACCCCAATGCACCCAATGACATCTACATCGGTGAACGAAAACTGATCAGGGACTGGCAATGAACAATCTGCTCGACATCAAGACACCGGCACAAGGCGAAGCGCAGGCCCTGAAGAGCGATTACGGTCTGGACAACCTCGGTCTCGCCAATCTGCGAATGGCGTACTGGAACCTCCCCACGGAGGCACTTTACGAAGAAATCGCCTTCCGGCGCGAAGCGCGGATTGCGAGGAGCGGACCCATCGTTGTCAATACCGGGAAGCATACAGGCCGTTCGGCCAATGACAAGTTCGTTGTCAAGGAGGGGACCACCGACGAGCATATCTGGTGGGGCGAGTACAACCGTCCGTTCAGCACCGAAAAATTCAACGATCTCTACAACCGTGTGCAGGGGTATCTGCAGGGGCGCGACGTGTTCGTGCAGGATTGTTACGCGGGCGCCGACCCGAATTACCAGCTGCCCATCCGTGTCATCACGGAATTCGCCTGGCACTCGCACTTTGCGCGCAACATGTTCATTCTCCCGCGCACGAACGAAGAGCTCCGCAGGCATGTTCCGGAGTTCACGGTGATTGCCGCGCCCGGCTTCAAAGGCATCCCGCAAATCGACAGCACCGCGTCAAACACCTTCATCGTACTCAACTTCGCTCAGAAGCTCTGCCTCATCGGCAATACGGGTTACGGCGGAGAGATCAAGAAATCGATTTTCACGATCCTCAACTATCTCCTGCCGCTGCAGAGTGTCATGCCCATGCACTGCTCGGCGAATATCGGCGCACAGGGAGACACCGCACTTTTTTTCGGGCTCTCGGGAACGGGGAAAACGACTCTCTCCGCCGATCCGCTACGTCGCTTGATCGGCGACGACGAGCACGGCTGGAGCGATGAGGGAATCTTCAACTTCGAAGGGGGATGCTATGCGAAGGTCATCCAGCTCTCCCCCACCGCTGAACCGCAGATACATGCGTGCACACGCAGGTTCGGGACCATACTGGAGAATGTGGTGTTTGATCCGGTCTCCAGAGCGATTGACCTGGACGACGAAGCCATTACCGAGAACACCCGCGCCTCTTATCCACTCGACTACATCATGAATGCCGTGCCGGAGAAGATGGGAGGGCACCCGAAGAACATCATTCTCCTGACGTGCGATGCATCGGGTGTCATGCCTCCCATTGCAAAGCTGACGGTTGACCAGGCGCTGTACCAATTTATCTCGGGGTACACGTCGAAGATCGCGGGCACGGAGGCGGGTCTGCGCGATGAGCCCGAGATGACCTTCAGCACATGTTTCGGCGCTCCGTTCATGGTACACAGGCCGTCGTTCTATGCGGACCTCCTGAAACGGAAAATCGTGAAGTACGGGGTCAACTGCTGGCTGGTGAACACGGGGTGGATCGGCGGGCCGTACGGCATAGGCAAGCGCATCAGCATCCGATACACCCGCGCGCTGCTGAACGCGGCGCTCGATGGGAAGCTCCTGAGCGTGCCCTACAGGAAAGACCTGGTATTCGGCTTTGAAGTGCCGCAACAATGCGAGGGCGTCCCGGAGCAGGTGCTTGATCCGTCCGGTTCGTGGGGTGACAAAGCCTACTACAAACAGAAGTACCGCGAACTTGCGACGCGGTACATGGAAAACTTCAAGAAGTACGAAGAGGGGTGCTCGCCGGAGGTGGTGGCGGCAGGCCCCAGATGATTATCTACTGAAAATGGTGAATGAAGTTTGACTATTGAAGGTCGACGATTGAAGTCTGACGATTGAAGTCTGACGATTGAAATCTGAAGATTGAAGTCTGACGATTGAAGATTGAGGGTTGAAGATTGTATCTATCTTTTTCCCCCGAATATTGATCCGAGCACACCTCGCATAATCTGCCTTCCGATCTGCGTGCCTGCGGCGCGCATCGCGCTTTGTGCCATGGCGGATATAATCTTCCCGGTTTCGCTCCGTTTTTCTCTGGGCAGGCGTGCAGGTTCCGCTGGTGCCTGGGCGGCGGCATCTGCGCGGGCGCGCAGATGCTCGTACGCCGACTCCCTGTCCACTGTCGCCTCATAATGCCCCGCCAGCGCTGACGACTTCACGATGCTCTGCCGCTGCTCGGGCGTGATCGGCCCGATTTGTCCATGAGGGGGAAGCACGATTGCACGCTGCACAATCCCGGGCGTTCCCTTCACCTCGAGAAACGAGACAAGTGCTTCGCCCACCGCCAGTTCCGTGATCGCTGTCTCCACCTTGAATGCCGGATTCAACCGGAATGTCTTGGCCGCCGCCAGCACTGCTTCCTGGTCGCGGGGAGTGAATGCGCGCAGTGCGTGCTGAACGCGATTGCCAAGCTGGCCAAGAACAATATTCGGAACATCAAGGGGATTTTGCGTGATGAAGTAGACCCCGACTCCTTTCGAGCGGACCAGACGGACGACCTGTTCAATCTTTTCGAGCAACGGTTTGGGTGCGTCAGCGAAGAGGAGGTGTGCTTCGTCGAAAAAGAACACCAGCTTCGGTTTGTCCGGATCCCCGACTTCGGGGAGGCGCTCGAACAATTCGGCGAGCATCCAGAGCAGAAACGTTGCGTAGATCTTTGGTTTCAGGAGAAGTCGGTCAGCCGCGAGGATGTTGACCATGCCACGACCGTCGCCGTCGGTCTGCATCATGTCATCGAGGTCAAGCGCCG
>DAINBR010000357.1:0-3467 GCA_036732865.1 Bacteroidota bacterium
GAGTTCGAGACGCACCGAAAGTTGTTTGTATTCCGATTCGCTGACGCTGCCGCGCAGCCGCTCCACTTTCGCCATGATGCCAAGCTGGTTCTGCACATGGTGTCCGATTTCGTGAGCGATGACATATGCCCTGGCAAAATCGCCGGATGCACCGAATCGCCTCTCAAGCTCGTCGAAGAAACTCATATCGAGATATACTTTTGCATCTCCCGGGCAATAGAACGGACCCGTGGCGGCATCGGCCATGCCGCAAGCGGATTGCGCAACTCCCGAGAAAAGCACCAGATGTGGCTGCTGATATGTCTGCCCGCGTTGCGCAAACAATTCCTTCCAGACATCCTCGGTCTCGCCGAGCACAGCGGAAACAAAATCCGCTCCCTCCTGGTCAATGGCGCCGCCCGGCTGCAATTCCGTACCGATGGGAGCGCCATCCCCGGCACCGCCTACTGTCTGGAGAAGCGAAAGGGGATCGGCACCCAACAACAGTCCGATGACAACAATGATGATTGCCGCGGCTCCACCGATCACCGGTCCGCGGGAGAATCCGCGCCCTCCCTGTTGAACTTCCACATTTTCGGAACGACGACTCTGTTGCCAGCGCATGATTGCCTCCGGATCCTAAGTGACTGATTCAGGTGTCCTGCTGAATCAACCCAAATTATGCAATTGTGAAGGATATGGCAAGTGGTCGACCGAAAACACAACTGAAATGCTGAAGGTCGGATGCAGGATCCTTCCGGATAATTGGGTCGCGGGTCTCATGGCAAACGCTGCACGGTGCAGGGCGAATGTCATGCGAAGCCCCGGACTGGCGACGGTGTTGAATCCTCTCATCGGATATGAGCGGGCCGCCCGGATAGCAAAGGAGTCTCTGAAAACCGGGAAGAGTGTGTACGACCTGGCCCTGGAGGCTAGGGTTGTCACACGGGCACAACTCGACGCTTTGATGGATCCGTCCCGGATAACCGGTTCGCCGGTTGCAAGAAGACTCCGCAAAACCACTCAAAAGAGGCGATAATCGGGCTGATTACCTCATTTTCCACCTGCTGTAATTTTCCCTCTTGACAAATCCCCTGCGATTATGTATTTTTGCGATACCTCAACGTAAGCGGTAAAGTAAACGCTGATACTTCGGCGGGCATTCCCTCATGCGCAACTCATTTTGGGCCGGATCCATTCTGCTTCTCACTGCCACGCTCTGCGCTGCAGAAGCGGCCACTGTCTCGGTGTCTGACACGCTTCCGTGGTCGCAGCGGATTGCCGATTCGTTCATCCTCAGACACCCGGGCGCTGTGACGTATGACAGCGCATCACCCGCGGTGAAATGGAACTACGAACAAGGTCTCATGCTCGAAGCTCTCCGACAGATGTCAGTGCACTCCGGAGATCAACATTACTTTGAATTCGTGCAGAAGAATATGGAGCAGTACGTCGAACCCAGCGGCAACATTCTCACCTACAAGCGCGAGGAATACAACATCGACCAAGTCGCACCCGGGCGATCCCTCCTCGCACTCTACGAGGCTACAGGTCTGCAACGATTCCGTGCGGCGGCGGACACCCTCCGTCTTCAGCTGCGCCACCACCCGCGGACACATGAAGGCGGATTCTGGCATAAGCAAATCTACCCCTACCAGATGTGGCTTGACGGGCTATTCATGGGTGAGCCGTTCTATGCCATGTACGCCAGAATGTTCAACGAACCCGAAGCGTTTGATGACATCATCAACCAGTTCGTTTATGTCTACCGTCACACGCGCGATGAGAACACCGGGTTGCTCTACCATGCATGGGATGAATCACGGCAACAGCGCTGGGCTGACCCGGTCACAGGCCGGTCTCCGCATTTCTGGGGGCGCGCCATCGGCTGGTACGGGATGGCAATCGTCGACGTGCTGGATTTCCTTCCGGTAGAACACCCGCGCCGCGATACACTCCTTGTCATCCTGCGCGATGTCTGTGCGACGATGTTGAAATTCCGCGATCCTGCCTCCCGCGTCTGGTATCAGGTCGTCGACCTGGGAGGGCGCGACAGCAACTATCTTGAAGCGTCCGTCTCAACGATGATGGCATACGTCTACGCAAAAGGAGCAAACAGAGGGTACCTCGATCCGGTATATCTTCAAGAAGCAGAGCAGACGTTTTCCGGCATCATCAAGACATTCGTGACTGTTGACGCACAGGGGTTTGTAGATCTCCACAATACCTGCAGAGGCGCCGGTCTCGGCGGCACGCCATACCGCGATGGCAGTTACGAATACTACATGAGCGAACCCAGGCGTACGAACGACATGAAGGGGTACGGACCGTTCCTGCTCGCAGCCATAGAATTGGAGAAAGGGCTGCACCCTCCACGCGTCTTTCTGGTCGGCGATTCCACGATGGCAGACAAGCCGCCGACGGGAAACCCCGAGCGCGGATGGGGTCAGGCATTTCCCCTCTTCTTCTGCGAAGGGATACACATCGAGAACCACGCGCGCAACGGGCGAAGCACAAAGAGCTTCTTGCAGGAAGGGCGATGGGATACGGTGTGTGCACGGTTGCGCCCCGGTGACTACGTGCTGATACAATTCGGGCACAACGATTCGAAACAAGATGACTCGACACGGTTTGCTGATGCGCACACCGACTATCGGGCGAACCTCATCCGCTATGTCCGCGACACGCGGCTCCGCGGCGCACATCCGGTCCTCCTGACACCCGTTGCCCGCAGACGGTTCGACGCCACGGGGACCTACTACGACGCCCACGGGGACTATCCCGGCGTTATGCGTGAGGTTGGCGTCAGTGAACAGGTGCCGGTCATCGATCACAACAAATCGAGCGGCAAACTTCTGGCAACCCTCGGCAGCACAGCGTCGGAGGATCTCTTCCTGCGCGTGCCGCCTGCGACGTATTCGGCGCACCCGAAGGGAAAGAAGGACGACACGCATTTCCGCTGGCGCGGTGCGTTCGCCATGGCCGGACTTGTGGCCGACGGGATCCGTGCCCTCCATCTTCCGCTTGCCGGTAGTCTCACATTGCCACCCCCGGGAGACCCGGTCGGTCTGAACAAGCTGGTGCTGTTGGACTGCGCATTCAACAATGAGTGGAAAAAGAGTGCGGACGGCAAACCTGTCCGATTCCACTACGTGTGGGACGACACCACGAACTCCGGCTACTCTCAACTCGCGACAATCATTTCCCGGACCGGCGCCGTGGTGGACACCCTGAGCGTGCCGCCCACGGCCGATGCGTTACGTCACGCGTCGGTCTACATCATCGTCGACCCGGACACACCTCAGGAGACCGCTCGTCCCCGGTACATCGGGAACAACGACGCCCGGGCCATCGAGAAGTGGGTGCGTGCCGGAGGCATTCTTGTTTTGCTGGGAAACGACAAGGGGAACACGGAGTTCTCACATTTCAACGGACTTGCGGAACGGTTTGGGATTCACTTCAACGAAGACAGCCACAACCGCGTAGTC
>DAINBR010000358.1:0-3460 GCA_036732865.1 Bacteroidota bacterium
TTCCTCACTGCTGCCTCCCGTAGGAGTCTGGACCGTGTCTCAGTTCCAGTGTGGCTGATCATCCTCTCAGACCAGCTACCCATCGTGGGCTTGGTGAGCCGTTACCTCACCAACTACCTAATGGGACGCAGGCCCATCTACAGGCACCCTTGCGGGCTTTGATCCCGGCACAATGCTGTGCCGGAATATCATCGGGTATTAGTCCAACTTTCGCTGAGTTATCCCCGTCCTGAAGGCAGGTTGCCTACGCGTTACTCACCCGTGCGCCAGTTTACTCCGGATATTGCTACCCGTTTCTCCTTGACTTGCATGTGTTAGGCACGCCGCCAGCGTTCGTCCTGAGCCAGGATCAAACTCTCCGTTGTGGTTTATTACACCGTTGAGTCTGATACTCAGCGCTCACTCCCTACCTTTCAGTAGAAAGGATCGCCAAGATTGAGTGCTCGGAGTCATTGACTTTGGCTATGCACACTGTTTTTCAAAGAACTTTCTTCGTACTGCCTGAAGACCGCAATCGTGGCGGGCTTTTAATATACAACCTTTTTTTCGCTATGTCAAGCATCGGTCTTGGACTTTCACGAATTATTCCGTGAAATTCCCTGCCCGAATGGGCTACTCAACAACGCAAGAGGCCTGACTGGCGGTGCCCGTGAAGGGTTAGTATGGTAAGCTTTTCCCCCCTCAAAGTCAACGTCCACTCCCCAAAATGTGCAGGAAGCGTCAAATGGAGCGGTGAAGCAACGAGGCAACATCCCATCCCTTCATCACGCTCAAGTACTCCCTGTCGGTCAGATCGTAATGAATCGGCGTCACGGAGATGTACCCGTCGCCGATGGCCATCTGGTCTGTGTCGGAATCGGTGTCCGTGACATTCATGTGGCCGGTCAGCCAGAAATACTCACGGCCGGCGGGATCGCAGCGCACATCGAACGTGTCTTCCCAGGAGGATTTCCCTTGCGCAGTAATCTTCACTCCGCGGATCTTCTCTGCAGGAAGATGCGGAACGTTTACGTTTAACAGTGTCCCCGCGGGCAGTCCTTTGTCGGCCACCAGTAGCACGAGCCGTGCCGCAAATTGCGCCGCCAGGCTGAAATCAGCTTCACCGTAAGTAGTGAGTGAGACGGCCATCGAGGGAATCCCGAGTATCGTCCCTTCGGTGGCTGCTGACACCGTTCCGGAGTACATGATGTTGATAGCGGTATTGGAACCGTGGTTGATCCCCGAGAGAACCATGTCCACCGGTTCCTTCAAGAGCTGCTTGACCGCGAGTTTCACCGCATCGGCCGGCGTGCCTTTGACCGCGTACCCGAAGAACTCACCGTTCTTCTGGAATGGAAACGACCGCAGAGGGTACTGCATCGTGATCGCATGTCCCACGGCGCTCTGCTGACGGTCGGGTGCGACCACTGTCACGCGCGCGATCTTTTTGATCTCCTGCACCAGCGCAAAAATCCCGGGTGCATCAATGCCGTCGTCGTTGCAAATGAGTATGTGGAGCATGGAGTATATACCTAATAGCTCTCTTTTTCCGTCGGGAAATCCCCGCTTCTGACGTCCTGGATATATCGTCTGAACGAGTTGCGGACATCGCTGGCGAGTTCCCCGTACCGTCTCACAAAGCGCGGTTTGAATTCCTCGGTCAGACCGAGCATATCGTAGACCACAAGCACCTGCCCGTTGCAGTGCGGCCCTGCGCCGATGCCGACGGTGGGGATTGTGAGCGCGTCGGTCACTTTCTTCGCGAGTTTCGATGGTATCTTTTCGAGGACGATCGCAAACACGCCCGCTCCCTCGAGAATTCTCGCATCCCGCAACAGCTGGTCCGCTTCCCGTTTTCCCGTGGCGCGCACTTCATAGGTGCCGAATTTGTTGATCGCCTGCGGTGTCAATCCCAGGTGCCCCATAACCGGAATGCCGATTTCCACAAGGTGCCTGACCTTCTCCGCAATGAATGCGCCGCCTTCGAGCTTCACCGCACCGACGCCCACCTCTTTCATCACACGTCCGCAATTGCGGACGGCCTCTTCGAGGCTGTTCTGGTACGACATGAAGGGCATGTCCACTACGATCAACGCATTCTTCACCGCCCGTTTCACGGCTTTGGCATGGTAGATCATGTCGTCCACGGTAACCGGAAGGGTGGTTTCGTGCCCCTGGACGACATTCCCCAGGGAGTCTCCGACGAGAATAATGTCGATGCCGACTTCGTCGAGAAAACGTGCGACAAGAAAATCATACGCGGTCAACGCGCAGATTTTCTCGCCTGCACTTTTCATCTTTGTGATCGAGCGGGTGGTGACAACTCGGGGCCTCTGCTCAGTCTGGGCTGCGCTCATGGCGTGTCTCCTGCCGGTTGCAGATCGTGGAGCGTGATTCGCAACCGTGGATAGTGGATTCACATATCACCGTTGAACTGTATACCCCATTCTTCCTCAAAACCGCGCTTGATACAGCCGGCGAGGCGGTCGAGTGCAACACCGCTGCCGGTGATCTCCCGGAGATCGACGGTCTTCTCCTCCATCTCCCGGCGCACCCGGTCAATCACGGCATGGTCGGGAACACGGAGAAAATCCGTCAGCCTCTTGTGCGCGGGGCCGCAGAGGATGGATCCGTGTTGGAGGACGACGTCACGCTCGCCGTCGCCGTATCGCCGCTGCGCGCTTCCCACCAGCTTCCGGCCCCGCCATTCGATTTCGTATCGGGCGGAACTTGTGAAGCAGGGAATGGCCGACGCATGACGGTACGCTTCCGGGAAGTTGGGTTGTGATTTCTGGAGAGTGACTTCGACTCCGAACAGTTTCAGGCCGCGCACGAGTGCGCGACTGATATCATTATACACCGTGAGAACGGCGCGGCGACCGGTGTACATCACCACGCAATAGGTGAGCTCCTCGGCATGAAGAATCGCGCGCCCGCCGGTCGGCCGCCGGACTACATCGATACCTTCTGCGGCACACCGGGCAAGGTCAAGATCGTCAGGAGACTGGTGATGTCCGAGCGAGATTGCCCAGGGCTGCCAGCGGTACAGGCGAAGCGACGGGTTGGCCCTGTCCCCGGAAGATTCCTGGAGCGCAAGGGCCTTCCGCTCATCGGCGCGCATGTTTTCCGCACCCCGGCATGCGCCGGATTCTTCGAATCTCCAGCTACCGGGGGAGGGTGGCCAATCAGGCACGGAGATGCGGAGCCCCGATGATACCCCTTTTACTGGCACGGATGAACTCCACTACGTGTGCGACCTCGGGAAATGCCATGAGGGCAGGCTCCCCCGCAATATACTCGAGCGCCTGCGTGACATTTTTGCCGGAACGGTAAATCAGATGGTATGTCCGGTCAAGCGCATCAATCGTTTCTCTGCTGAAGCCCCTGCGGCGCAGGCCGATGGAGTTGAGTCCTTCAAAGACGAGCGGGTGATTGCTGGCAAGGCAGTACGGCGGGACATCCTTGGGAACCCGCACGCCTC
>DAINBR010000359.1:0-3450 GCA_036732865.1 Bacteroidota bacterium
TGCGAATACTTGCCCTCGACACAATTGCCGTCGAAGCTGCCAGGCGCTCTGCATACAGGGCGCTCGCGCACAGGGATGGATGTGAGGTTCACCTCCTGGTGCCGTCTGCCTGGAAAGAGCAGGGAGGTGTCGCACGGGCCGAACCGGAAGGCGACCCGATGCTGCATCTGCACACGTCAGAGACACTTTTTGGTTTCCGTCAGCACCGGGTGTTGTATCGATCCCTGAGACCTGTATTGAAGAAAGTCCAGCCGAACATCCTTTATGCTGACACGGAACCTGAAAACTACGCGGCCGCCCAGTGCCGAATGGCCATTGATGAAGTATCGCCACGGACGCATCTTGCTCTCGTCTCGTGCCGGAATCTGGATTACCTCTCGATCGGATTCCCCTATAAACTCGCTTTCACACACCGTTGGTGCGACAATTTACAGCGACGCCACCCCGCGGACATCATTTTTGTCCGCCCGCGATCCACGATGCATATGCTTGAAGGATACGCCCGCTCCGTGAGGCACCTCCCGTACCCTGTCGATACTTCGCTGTTTTCTCCGGAGATTGCACCGGCGTTCCTGGCCGGCGAAGGCACATTTACTGTTGGGTATGTCGGGCGACTGGTGGAGAGCAAAGGTATCCACATACTGGTGAAATCTCTCGTGGGTCTGCCCCTAAGTGTGCACGCGTTGATCGTTGGCCAGGGCCCGGCTCAGGACAGCTTGGTAGAATTGGCAAGAGACCTGGGCGTGGCCGATCGGACCACGTTCGCCCCCGCGGTGCCCTATGCCGGTGTGCCGGATGTGCTTCGCAGCATGAAGGTCCTCGTCCTTCCCTCCTTGCCGACATCCCATTGGGTCGAGCAATTCGGTCGTGTCCTTATCGAGGCTATGGCCTGTGGCACCCCTGTCGTAGCGTCGCGCAGCGGTGAGATCCCCGAAGTCCTGGGAGAAGGCGGGATCCTGGTGGAACCCGGGAACGAAACGGAGCTGACCCGTGCCATCGAAGGCCTCTTGCGAAATCCCTCACGACATGCGACATTGGCTGCAGCCGGCCGCGCCCGTGTGCTACAATACTATTCCGCCGAAGTCGTCGCCGGGATTATGCACTCCGCTTTCAAGGCCTGCGTGTAAGTTTCTGTCATTATTGAACTTGTCCGGTGAATTCATTAGTTTTTTCTACTATGCACTCGATTCTTGTCGTGGAGTTGACGCGTCTCGGCGACGTTCTATGCATGATCCCGGCACTTGCCCGCCTGCGGAGCGCCTTCCCGAAGGCCAAAATCACATGCGTTGTTCAGAAACCGTACGCAGAACTCGTGGAGTCGCTGAACCTGGATCTGACCGCTGTCGGCCTGGCTGCGACCCGCACAATAGGGGGTTTTCTGCCGGCACTCCGGGCGGTCCGCCGGATACATGCCGACATTGCCTGCTCGATGAGCCCCGCGAAGAGAAATGCCCTGTTGACCGTTAGCTGCGGTGCTCTTGTGAAAGCTGGGTATCTCAAGTTCCTCAATGCGCAAGTTCAATATCTCCACAGATCGCCTGTAAGCGTATGGGGACAGAAAGCCGCTGCGAAAGCCAGCTATGGCAGGGAGCATCTTTCGATGCGGGCGATGAAGGTATGTGACGCCCTTGGCCTGCCCGGGTCATCGGCGTCATCTCCTCCGGCGATCCGTAACTCGATACTATCAGACGCATACCAGCGCATCGCGCCGTTTCTTGCATCCGTTCGTGTACCCTACGTTGTTCTTCATCCCTTCGCGGCGTGGGAATACAAACAATGGCCGATCCAGCAGTTCCTGCAGCTGGCGGAGAGTATCATCGCGGAATTCAATGAAGATGTCGTGGTGGTCTGTGAGGAGGGGGAGCAAATACGCTGGCAAGCCGGATCCACGGGGACGCGGCAGGCCGGCCGGATACATCTCTTCACTTCAAGGTCTCTTGTGGAAACCGCCGCAATGCTGCGGGGGGCATCCGTCATGGTGGGCAATGATTCCGGCCCCCTCCATCTGGCTGGGCTCGTGGGTGCGCCGGTTGTGGGGCTGTATGGTCCGGCCACGCCTGATCTGACCGCACCCCGAGGAGCACAAGGTGTTTTCCTCTATCACCCCGTCGCATGTTCGCCCTGTCAACAGGTGACCTGCGTGCACCCCGAGAATCCATGCATGAATGCCATCTCAGTCGAAGAAGCGATGGCGGCCATCCGGTTTCTGAACAAAGTGCGCACTTCAACCCCCGCGAGTGCGTATGCCTAAAGGGAACATTCTCGGTGTAAACGTGGACGTGATCGATAAGGACGGCCTTCATGAGGCAATCGGGTCAAGCGTGGCAGGACATGGAAAGCACGTGTATGCATACGCGAACATCCACGCAATAAATCTGGCTCAGGATTTTCCAGAATTCAAGGCATTCCTCAATTCAGCACACATCGTGTATTGCGACGGTGAAGGTGTCCGTCTCGGTGCGCGTCTGCTCGGTTTCACCCTTCCACCCCGCGTCGTACTAACCTACTGGGCGTGGGAACTCTGCGCATTCTGTGTCGAGGAGGGTTATTCGGTCTACTTCCTTGGCGCGCATGAAAGGGTAGTTGCCCTCGCGGCAGACCAGGCAGCCCGCCGGTTTCCGCAATTAGTTATCAAGGGATGGCACCACGGCTACTTCGACAAACAGGGGCCCGAGAATGATGTCGTCCTCCGCTGCATTAATGAGGCGGCGCCCGACATCCTGCTCGTGGGCTTTGGTATGCCGATTCAGGAAGAGTGGATAGGAGCCAATCTGTCCGGTCTCAAAGTCCGGGTCATTCTGCCGGCGGGATCACTTTTTGACTACATGTCCGGTAAGAAGAGCATTGCGCCCGAGTGGATGGCGAATCACGGGCTGGAATGGATGTACCGGCTCATGCAGGAACCGGGACGTTTATGGAAAAGATATCTCATCGGCAACCCGCTCTTCTTTCTGAGAGTCATGCTTCAATCGATCCGGGGGGCTAAGTGAGAGTGATGAGAAGGGGAGCGTTGGCTGCGGTATTTTGTTCCGCTCTTGTGGCCCGGTCCCTCCTAGCTGCCGGTGTCCTTGCTGCCAGTGTCCTTGCTGTTGGTGTCGCTGCAGCCGGCGTCTCTGAGGCCAATGGCTATGTCTATCGCCTTCTCACCCGGGATGCAGGCGGCTGGACCTTCGCGGTCCAGCCCCTGCCGCGCCCCGTTTCGAAAATCGAAATCGCCGGCAGGGAGTACACGGTTTTTGCAGGTGAACCGCAGGAGCGTGATGCAGCACCCGGAAGGCCTTACCTGCCCACAGAGCCGTTGTCGCTCGGCGTACCTTTCGACGCCGACGTCACCGCAGAACTCCAAAACCCAGTCTATGAGGATGTCCCAGGAGTGCTTGTTGCTCCGGTTCCATCGTACAGCATGACGGAAGAACGTGAAGCTGTCGCAGCATACGCATTGGATACCCG
>DAINBR010000360.1:0-3446 GCA_036732865.1 Bacteroidota bacterium
AGGCATCAGGCGATAGCCGGGCTGGCCACGCTCCTGGCACTCGTGGCCATTATTGCCGGGACATGGCTGACGCTCCGTCACGAACCTGTTCTGGAACCAGCGGTGGTCGCCCCTGCGACGTCATCATCCGGGCAGCCGGCAGTTGATGCGCGTCTAAAGAAGTACCTGCGCACATCGAAGGCGCTGTTGGTGGAGTTGAACAACATGCCCCTGCGGGAGGGTGACCCGATTGATCTTTCGCTGGAGCGTACGACCTCGCGTGCATTGCTTCACGAGGCCAGGTATCTCAAGACTCAACCTCTCGACGGGATGTCCGCCGCCCTCATCGCCGACCTTGAAAAAATCCAGACGGCGCTGGCGAACACCAGAGATCAGGAGGAAGTGCCTGGAGTGCAGCTCATTCGCGGGGGGATCCAGGATGAAAACTTGCTGTTCAAAATCCGCATCGCGGAGACGGTATTCTCAAGCATTGAAGGCAGGACCCGACATGGCGACCGATAGGCTGATTGCAGCGCTGCTCGCAGGATGTCTGCTCTCTGTGGTGGACGCCGGTGCCGCGCGACCCTTACACTCGCTGCAGCCCGACGTGCATGTGGCGGAGGCCGGAGAAACAGATGATCCGGCCTACGCCCTGTACCGTGAGGGATATCACGCAGTCCTCCGGGAGAACTGGCAGGAGGCCCGGAGGCTCTTTATCGTACTCCATCAGCGGTACCCCACCAGCAGCTATCGTGAGGATGCCGAATACTGGACAGCGTTCTCCTGGAAGCAGGAAGATCCGACCAAAGCCCGGGAGGCGTACGAGAAGTTCATCGGTGAACACGGCAGGGGCAGATACTTCGGCGATGCGATTGCCGATCTGCGGATGCTGGAAATCGAAGCCGCTCTGGCCCATATTCCGCAGCCGCCCCCGTCGCTAGCTCCTCTTGCAGAGGATATTCGCATTGAACTGCCAACAGAGCTGCGCAGGATCGAGCGCGACATGAAGCGCCTGGCCCGCGCGCAGTCAGATATGATGAACAGGAGCGTCATGGTAATCCGGGAGGGGGACACGCTGCTCGCGAAAGCCCTTCCCGCACAGCCGCGAATCCGCATTGCGCATCCCCGAGCCGAGGATCCCGACCTGCAGATGCGCATGAACGCGCTGGATGCGATGATCGCAGGCAAACGCGACGAAGCGGCATTCAATGCTCTCCACGACATTGCCATCGACGGCGCACAGCCGGTGCCGATCCGTCACATTGCGCTCAACTCCCTTGCCGGCTTCTCCCGGAGGGACCCCGGCGCGGTGTTCCTCATGGTGGCCGACCGCGATACCAATGAGACCATCCAGCGGATAGCCATCGAGCTGTTCGCAGCGAGCAACCGGCCGCGCAGCGACCGTACGGAACGACTGATGGACATGTTCAAGCGATTCGAAGGTTCAGGACAGGCTCGCGAAGGGGTACTCAGTACGACGCTCTATGCGCTTGCCGCAATCGGAGACGATCGGGCAATAGACTTCATCGCACAGATAGCACGTTCGAGCAGGAACCGCCCTCTCCGCAACGACGCAATCTACTACCTAGGGAACATCGGCACGGACCGAGCCCGACAGGCGCTGTTCAAGATCGTCAAGGGTGAATGAGTATCCTGCGTGTCAACCAAATGAGAGGTTCAGGTGTCAAACACGCAGAACCATCATTGTCATAGCACGGAGCTGGTTATGAAAACACACAGAGCAACGCTTGTAACGATAATCGCCCTTATCTTGACCGGGATGTCATGCACCAGGGCACAGACCGCGCCCGACCCTCCCCGGAAACCCAAGGCTACCGAGCAGGGCAAACAGCGGGGATGGCTTGGCGTGTCTGTCGGCGACGTCGACATGGAGGAAGCCACACCTTCACGCTCACAATCGGCATCGGGGGCACTGGTGAGGGAAGTGGCTGAATCGAGCCCGGCTGAGAAAGCCGGCATCGAAGAGGATGATATCATCGTCGAGTTTCGCGGCAAGGCGATTGCCGATGCCGACGACCTCGTCTCCGCCGTTCGAAAATCCAAGCCCGGGGACTCCGTTCCGGTAGTGGTCATGCGGGGCACTCAGAAGAAAACCATACAGGTCACATTGGGGAAGTCCCCCTCGAGGATGATGGACCTGGGCATGTCCATGCCGCGGGCCCCGCGGATCCCACGAGTTCACGTCCGGACGCTCTATGGTTCGGAGATGTACGGCCTGGACGTGATGGACCTCAACGGACAACTGGGGGAATACTTCGGAGCTCCGTACGGCAAAGGGGTGCTCGTGAAGCGTGTGAGCGGAAAGAGTGCGGCGGCGGCGGCCGGATTCAAGGCGGGTGACGTCATCATCACACTGGGGAGCGAGGACATCGAAGAAACAGAGGATCTCATGTCGGCGTTGGACGAGTACAAGCATGGCGATACGGCCACATTCAAGATCCTGCGAAAAGGGACGAACCTCACCCTGGCGTTGACAGTCCCGGAAGACGACGGACGTACCCACGGGTATTTCGAGCACGAATTTGACTTTGCGCCTGGGGCGCATTCGCGAGTCTTTCAATTCAATACGGAGGAATTCCGGGAAGGCATGAAGCACCTTCAGGAACGACTGCGCGGCGTGGGCGAGGAGATACGGACAAAAATGAAGGATGTACAGCGGAAACTCAAGCGTGAGCTTCAACAGGTGGGAACCTGATGCGGTGCTGAAACGTCACGATTCATAGGAATGGGTCCGGGATTGAGGGAGTGAAGCAGGCTCGTGCTGGAGCTCCTCAATCCCCCATTCCTCCCAATGCCCGCCGGACGGCGGGCGATTGCTCCCCGCCCATTCTTTCCTGAACTGCCGATCGTCATCCCCCGCCACATCAATTCGATACTTTCACAATCCTGTTGAGGAAGTCATCCCTTTTGCCTATCTTCGGACTATTCCGTGACGAGCTTCACCAACATTCATTATCCAGAGGAACTGTCATGAAGAGTGCTGCCAGAATTCTTGGCATGGCCGCCTGTGTCGCGCTGGTCGGCCTGTTCATCGTCGGGTGCGGCGGACAAAAGACGGTGACTCCGATCGCCGTCGGAGAGATGCAGGAGTACCGCGACCCGTTGTACGGATTTCGTTTTCAGTTCCCCAAAGAATGGATCACGGGCGGCGACGCCGGCCGGCCGCGGATGTACAATTCCGTCGAAGGGAGCCAGCGGTTCCTCGAACCCCTGGGTACGTATCCCGACGGCATCATGATCGCGGTGGACCTCTACAAGTCTGCGACACCGGACCAGCAGAAGGCGACGCTGGTCGAAGAATTCAAGAGTTCGGGGCGGGTGCTTGCACCCGAAGTTGCATCAACACTCGGAGGAAAGACGGCCACACTGGTGGGCTACACGGCCAGCTGGAGCAGGCAGGTGAAAGAAGAAGGGATGCACCTCTTTGTTTCGCTTGATACCTTGCT
>DAINBR010000361.1:0-3431 GCA_036732865.1 Bacteroidota bacterium
CGGCACCTCGAACACCAGCTCGTCATGAACCTGGAGCAGCATCCGGCCGCGAAGACCATCCTCCTTGAACTTCCGGTGAATGGCAATCATCGCCAGCTTGATCATGTCGGCCGCGGTGCCCTGTATGGGCATGTTAATGGCCTGCCGTTCTGCATTTCCCCTCGTATTGTGATTCCTGCTGTTGATGTCGGGCAGAAAACGCCTGCGTCCGAGGAGCGTCTCGACGTATCCGTGTGACTGTGCGCCGGCGATTGTGTCGGAAATGTACTGCTTGACCTTCGGAAAACGCTGGAAGTAGCGGCTGATGATCTCCCGGGCTTCGCTCTGGCTGATACCCAGGCGGTTGGCCAGACCGAACGGACCGATGCCATACATGATCCCGAAGTTCACTTCCTTGGCCTTCCGTCTCATCTCTTTCGTCACGTCCTCAGCCCGGACGCCGAAAACCTTCGCCGCGGTGGATGCATGGATATCCTCATCAAGCATGAACGCCTCCACCAGCGCCTCGTCTTCACTGATATGCGCCATGACTCTCAGCTCAATCTGCGAGTAGTCGGCCGAGAGTATGCGCATGCCTTTTTCGCGCGGGACAAACGCTCCACGGATGGCGCGCCCCATGTCGGTCCGAATGGGGATGTTTTGCAGGTTCGGATCGCTTGACGAGAGGCGTCCGGTCGCCGCGACGGTCTGGTTGTAAGAGGTGTGAACCCGTCCGGTGTCCGGATGGATAAGTGCCGGCAGTGCGTCCACATAAGTCGATTTCAACTTGCTCATCTGCCGGTACTCAAGAAGGGCATCGACGATGGGATGTTGTCCCTGAAGGGCTTCAAGCACGCCGACATCGGTCGAGAATCCGGTCTTAGTCTTCCTGAAGGGAGGGAGTCCGAGCTTGTTGAACAGCACATCGGCAAGCTGCTGGGTGGAGTTGATGTTGAAGGGAGTGCCGGCGTGTGCGTGGATGTTTGAGATGAGCCTGTCGAGTATACGGTCGAGCTCAACTGACATCTCCCGGAGTTTTGCGACGTCGAGGCGCACGCCGTCGTACTCCATGTCTGCGAGTACTTCGATCAGCGGAAACTCAATGCGATCGCAGAGTTCATCGAGATGGTGCTCCTGCAGCTTTGCACGTTGGTGATGATACAGACGCATGGTGAAATCTGCATCTTCGGACGAGTACTCTGCCAGACGCTCGAGCGGCACCGCGGTGATCGGCTTGCGGTTCTTGCCGGTACCGGTCAATTCGTCATACGATACCATGACATAGTTGAACGCGTCCAGCGCCAGGGCATCGAGCGTATGCTGTGCATCCGCGCGCAGCACGTAGCCCGCGACCATCGTGTCAAAATGCACACCCCGCACCTGGAGGCCGTGCCGATGCAACACGAGCATATCGTACTTGGCATTCTGTCCGATCTTGCGGATCGCCAGATTCTCAAGAATCGGCCGCAGATGGTCGAGAACCAGCGCGCACTCCAGCGCCCCCGCCGTGTTATCGAACCCGGCCGTCCCCGCGCCTCCCGCAAAGAGCTCCGATGCCGACGCCGGCGGAGGCGATTGAACCGGGACATACCAGGCCTCCCGGGGTGCCACAGAAAACGAACAGCCTACAAGCCGGGCAGCCAGTGGGTCGGTGGAGGTCGTTTCAGTGTCGAAAGCGATTTTGTCGGAATTCTCAAGTATGCGGCACAGCGCCTGAAGATCTTTAACGGTGGTCACACAATGGTAGGTGTGCTCGTCGGAGGTGATATTCGTGGAGGACCCACGAGAAGTCGCCGCACCTGCGGGTGGTGGCGGTGTGGGTTCTGTAATCTCCTCGGGGGCCGGTATATCTTCATCCCGGCGTGATGACCAGATCTTCCGGACCCTCTCCATGAGGCTCTTGAATTCGAGTTCTTCGAACAGACGCAGAACTGCCTGCAGGTCCGGCGCCTGGGCACGCAGATTGTGAAAATCGACGGCCAGGGGAACCGACGTGTGAATCGTTACCAGCTTTTTCGACAGTAGTGCCATCATCTTGTCGCGGGCGAGCTTATCACGGATCCCTTTCTGCGGGATCCTATCGAGTGCAAGGTAAATCTCTTCGACCGACCCGAACTGTTGTACGAGCGGAATCGCGGTCTTCTCCCCGATCCCGGCGACACCCGGCACATTGTCTGTTTTGTCGCCCATGAGAGCGAGCACGTCGATCACTCTATCGGGAGTCACGCCGAACTTCTCCATTACCCCCCGTTCGTCAACCTCTTCCATCTCGGATACGTTCTTGCCGGGACGGAGGATATGGATCTGCGGTGAGATCAGCTGCATCATATCTTTGTCGCCGGTCACGAGAAACGTCTTCACCCCTTCCGACTCTGCGCGACGAGCGAGTGTTCCCATGATGTCGTCCGCTTCGAAGCCGGGGAGTTCGACCAGGGGTGTATTGAAGGCCCGGACCACGTCTTTCAGTCTCGAGAGTTGAGAAATCATGTCCTCGGGCATAGCCTCGCGATTGGCTTTGTAATCGGGGTACGCCTCATGCCGGAAGGTGGGTTCTTTCGTATCGAACGCGACGGCGATGTGATCGGGCCGGTCCTCGGCGAGTATCTTCATCAGGGTTGTGGCAAATCCGTAGATGGCACTGATGTTTTCCCCGCGGCTGTTACGCAGCGGTCGCGCGATCATGGAGTAGTAGGCGCGGTACGCCAGCGCCATGCCGTCGAGCAGGTAGAAACGTTCCGGTGTTGCCATGCGGTTACTCATGTGGCGTTGGTATTAGTGGTTCCGGCGTTGTCGCGAAGACGGCAGGTGTGACGTCGAGGTAACGCCACACTATGGTCCCCATGGCAACAAGCATGATACTGTTTGCGACGAACGTGCCGCTGATGCCGAAGTGTCCTGCTATCAACCCGCCGACCGTGGGTCCGATAAGATTACCCAGGATTGTCATGCTCGAAGCAATGGCCATTATCCCGCCCTGGCGGTCGGCGGGAGCGTACAGCCCGGCGAGCGCATAGAGGGCTGGCAGGATTCCTCCGCGGGCAAATCCGAGAAACGCCCTCAGCGCGCCAAGCTGAAAGAGGTCCTGCACAATAAGATGCCCGGCATAGCAAACACCGAGTATAATGAACGCTAACGCGATGTTCTTTCGCTGCCCTTTCCGGTCATTGCGCTTTCCCCACCACGGCGCGGATACAACCATGAACAACCCTGCGATCGAAAAAATGCCGCCGGCGATTATTTTGTTTTCATATTCGGCTAAAAATAATTTTATAAATTCAATATTCAGCATTTTCTCGTAATACTCTTTGCCATGCAGCCGGAAATCATCTCTTTCGCTCGTTTTGTCCATTAAATCCCAAAATTCAGCAAACTTTTCAGTTCCCGCTTCAATTATTTTTACGCCTTTTTTCTCGGCCAAACGAATATTATATCTTGTCTTTGGATGCATTTCC
>DAINBR010000362.1:0-3405 GCA_036732865.1 Bacteroidota bacterium
GCTCCCCCTGAAGAGGTCAGCCTGATCTAGCCCCTCTTCAGCTATTCCGGTGGCATGGGGGGATCTCGCTCTCAGCGCGTTGGCTTCAGCGGATCTTCCCATCATCGCGCCGACGGACGGGAGCTCAGGAGTCTTTCTGCCCGTTGAATTTCCTATCGGCAATGGGACGAAATCCCAGGAGGTTCCTCTCGGGATGATCGGGTCAACGAACGGGAGAACATCGGGGTACAGGATCGACGTCAGGCTGTCGCCCAGAGTATTGCGGGCACGCGTTACGGCGGCGTCGTTGTTGGAGAACGAAAGCGTCAGTGCGAAATGAGAGAAGATGAGCGCGCTTTTGAGGGAGGTCCACTTCTCGGGGCCGTAGTCAAAGATCTTGAATTCCAGGGGAACGTTGCGTGCATCGAGACCATCGATCCATGCATTGACGCCCTCGCTGAAAGCTTCCGTGGCGGTGCGCATGAACGGGTCTGCCTGGTGATTTCGCATGACAAGTTCCGCCGCGACAGTCAGCCCGATGCGGCGGTTGAAGCGATCCATTTCGAGGGTACGGGCACCTAGGACTTCGGAAAGGCGGCCCGATGCGGCCCTGGCCTGGAAGTCCATCTGCCAGAGGCGGTCTTTCGCCACGCAATAGCCCTGCGCAAGGAAAAGGTCGTGCATATTGCGTGCGAAGACGTGGGGCACATGGCGGTCATCCCACACTATGCGCACCGTCTCGTACAGGCCGCTCAGTTCGAGAGTAGTGGGGAGTTCATCGGTCGACCCGTTGTTCTGCCAGAATCCTGCGAACGGGCTGAAGAACATCCCCGGCGGGGGGATGGCTCCGTGTCTCCAGTTGAGCATGAGGAACAGGACTCCAGTCAGGAGGCAGAGGAAAAACGGGCGTAGGTATTTCATTGCGTCGCCGGATGATCGTGATCCCGCAATGGCGCGAAATCACCAGCAAGGTCTCTGTGTGCGGCTCTACTTGAGAAGAAACTCCTGGATGAACATGATCGTGGCATAGAACTGAAAGTCAGCATTGCTCTTCTTGCCAAAGCCATGCCCCTCGTCTTTGGCCATGAGGTACCAGACGGGGGTTTTCCGATCCTTCAGTGTTTCCACAATCTGTTCCGCCTCGCTTGCCGGAACACGGGGATCATTCTTCCCCTGGATCACAAAGAGAGGTTTGGAGATGTTTGCAGCGTTATTGAGCGGTGCAATCCTCTGCAGGAATTCCCGCATTTTTGGATCACGTTCATCTCCGTACTCCACGCGCCGCAAATCACGCCGATAGGGCTCGGTGCGTTCGAGAAACGTCACAAGATTCGACATCCCCACGATGTCAACGGCGCATCGGATTTTGTCGGCGTACCTGCTCGCCACGGCGAGCGTTGCATGACCGCCGTAGCTTCCTCCGGTGACGAGGATGCGATCTCCGTCAAGCTCGGGCTGCTGCTTGATCCAATCGAGCAGCGTCTCCAGATCCTTGTAGGAACCCTCCCGCAGGGCGCCATTATCGAGTTTCAGGAAAGACTTTCCATAACCTGATGAACCCCTGATGTTTGGAAAGACAATCGCGATCCCCATCTCATTGAGATAGTAGTTGTACCTCCCCAGGAATCCCGGCCGGGACTGCCCTTCGGGTCCGCCGTGGATTTCCACCATGACGGGACGTTCTCCCTGGAACTTTGAGGCCGGCCTGTACAAGAACCCGGAGATCATCCTGCCGTCAAATGTCTTCCACTTGACGAGTTCGGGTTGCGAGAAGCTCTCAGTGTTCAACCCGCCTGTCTCGCTCTGCGTCCACCGCTCAATTTTCCCTGACACCGTGTTCAAGGAGTACACTTCTGACGTCGAGCGTGCCGAGGCAAGGTTGAAACCGAGGTGAATATTATCCTCGTGCCATTGGATGTTGGAGACCTGTCCGAACGGCAGCTGCGGAATTGAGATATCTTTCTGGTTCCCGGTTTGCATCACATGGAGCACACCCACGCCATCTTCATTCGTCACGTAGGCCAGCTTTGTTCCGTCTCCGGACAGATCAAAGGAGGCGACGTCCCAGTTGATATGGGATGTCAGGTAGGAGTGCTTCCGTGTGCGCAAGTCGAGGACTGCCAGTCGCATGAACTCGCTCTCTTTGTCCGTCGTGGTGTAGACGCTGCGCCCATCAGCGCTGAATTCTCCTCCGCTATAGGCGATCTGCTCTGCTCCCTTCTCGGTGAGGAGGGTCTTTGCGCCGGTGGCAGCATCAAAAAGCCAGAGGTAGGACTCATTGATGGAAACCTCCTCGTGTGCAAGGATGGTCTTTCTGTCCGGAGACCAATCGAGTGTTCCCCACGCTTCCCCTTTGTCAAGTTGGGCCAGCATCCGCTCGCTGCCAGGGTTGGTGGGATCCATGACGTAAAAATCGTAGTCCTTGCCGTTCCGTTTTGTCGAGGCGTAGACAAGGTTGTCCCCTTTGCGCGACCATGCGCCGGGCATATTGCGTGACTTGCCGTCTGTAAGGAGTGTAATCGCTCCGGAGGCAATGTCATAGCGGAAGATCTGGAACCACTCCCCTCCCCCCACATCCTTCACGAAGAGGATATAGTCGGTGCGCGTAGGAGGGAAGCCTCCACCCAGAACGCGTTCGGCAAAGAATGTCAGCTGAGTCCGGGCGCCCCCGGGGAACTTGATATAGTGAAGCTGCGATGAATTGCCGAAGCGCGTGCTGACAAGCATCTCCTTCGCCTTGGGATTCCAGCTCTGGAGCCAGGCAGAACGAAACTCCGTATAGCGTCCGACCTGTTCCGCGATTTTCATGGGAACCGGTGGGACACCGTCGATGACGAGATTATCACCCGGCACCACGACCTGAGGTGTCTGGGCGAAAGCCAGCACCGCCCCGAGAGAAATTGAGGCAATGAGTATGCGCCAGTGCCGCATGACAGACCTCCGTCGTTGTTGGGAGCGATTACGTGCGCGGGTGTGGACGAATGCAGCACCCACCCTCGCGGTCATAGATCGCCGCCCGTGAGACACTGACGAGAGGGCCAGGGTAGTAGTCAATCGTCAGTCGAGTACAGGAGGGGATTCAGGATGCTTGCCGCCGGATCGTCTGGCTTCAAGCCTGGGAGGAATTCTTCCATGTCGACACGCCGGTGTTCATGGTTGGGTTTCATGACGCGCGTTCCGTCGGCAAAATAGCTCACTGCGAGTGCTTCCCTGCGAGTGCCGCTGTCGTTGCCGGTGGTCGAGTGCAGGACTTCGCCGGAATAGAGACACGCGTCACCGGCGTGCATAACGTAGCTCACAACGGGTATCTTGTGGTTTCTAATGATGCGTTCGAAAAGCTGATCGGCTTCGTACGAGGGAGGAACTTCGGGGAACTGTCCTGCGCGATGCGTACCACTGGCAAACCGTATAGCAGCCATATCGACG
>DAINBR010000363.1:0-3404 GCA_036732865.1 Bacteroidota bacterium
GGATCGTCCCTCTTCGTGAAGGAATTCCCGTTCATCGACAGTGTCGCACTGATGATCCAGATCGACATGACCGATGGGGCAAGCTTCCTGGAGATGGATCCCGACGCAGCGTTCCAGGTCAGTGCCCCGCGCTGGCTTCCAGAAGCCGCGTTTGATGTGTATTACAACGAGCTCGGGTTCAAGGATCTCCGGTACCTTACACACTCTTCGACCTTGAATTCTTCCACTCCGGGAGGGGCCGGTTCGGATCACATCCCCTTCATCGAGAAAGGGATTCCCGCCATCGATTTCACCTCCGACGTGACATATCCGATCCACACCCCGCTCGACAACCTTGCGCTGTTCGACTCGAGCGGCCTGGCGCGCACGGGGTTGCTTGTTCAGCGGCTCGTCGAGCGGTTCGATACCGGCACGCCGTCGCGCGACACGGAGGAATACTATCTGCTCCAGATAGGCACCAGCCTGCTGTTCGTGGATCACTGGATGCTCTGGGCGATACACGTGTGTACGATCGCCATCGCTAGCGTCGCATTCGCGAAGTTGCGGCGCAACAGGATCCGTGACAAATCCGCTCAACCTCGCTGGTCAGGCGCAAAGTTGATTCTTGCCGCGCTGCTAATCCAGGGATGCATCTGGTTCCCTGAGACCATACTAGGGGCTATCCGGAGCTATCGTTTCCCGTGGGTCAACAACTTCGGCGGGTACGCCGCTCTCGGTGTGATGTGTGGTGCACTCGGCCTCTGGTTTGCACTGCATATGCTCCATCGCCTGCGCGTCAGCACGGATCCGTATCCCTATTTCTTTCGCGCGTTTCTCTTCCTTGTTGCCTCGCTCGTCGCGCTGATGATCTCCAACCCCGAAATTGCCCTGTATGGCGGGTCAGTACTCCTCTTCTTTTCGCTCGCGGTTCTCGTGCAGAACCCCGTGGTCAAAGGTGCGCTGGCGCTTGCGGCGTGTTACCTTCCCTTGCGGCTGGTGTTTCTTGAATCCCTGGGGTTGCTTCAGCGGGGATGGGCACAGTCGGTCATTGACGGCTGGTGGAAAGTGGGTCTGGTTGACGCCGGATATGTGTTGGTGTTCACTATCCTGTCGCTCCCGTTTGTCTTCGGCTTCGCCGCCGTCTACACGAGTGCAGGCTGCGACCTCTACTTCTTGAAGCAATTCAGAAAAAAGGCGGCGCTCATCGTTCTCCTCCCCGCAATTGGAATTCTTGCAGTCGTCCTTCTGAATCGTCCGGTGTACGACCCCCGGTGGGAACGCTCTGTCAGGGCGGAACAACGGTACGAGATCGGCAGCGATTCAAGTGTGCTGGTCGTCAGAGGTGCTGAATTCCTGGACGGCCTCCATGTCGGTATTGCCGGGCGCGATTCAGTCCTACTGGGAGAGTTGAACGTTTTCAGTCCGCGTCTGGAGAAGCCCTCGAAGGTTGAATGGCTGGCCGTCTCCTCCCGCCAAGAGATCCAACAGGATACTTCCGTGAACGACTCTTCACTCTGGATCTTGCGCACAGTGGAACTTACCGGCACCCGTCGGCCGTTACTGGTAGAAATCAAATACAGGTCAGACCAGCCTTTCGAGTTGCGCTCCCGGTGGTCGACCGGTGCACGCCGGGCCCGGATGCAGAAGTCGGAAAAAGTCAGGACGCTGACATGGTACGCATTTCCGGACAGTGTCCTTGAAGTGCCAGTAACGCTTACAATGAAACCCGGCCAGAAGCTCATTGAGGGCATCGTCGTCACCTATCCGAAGCTGGCGGCTCCCGTAACATTGCGGCGCGAATTGACGACCGTGATAACGCGGACGGTGGTATCGCGTACGGACACTATCGCCCTGAAGCCGGACGCCGGCCTCTGAATCTTCAACAACAATAACGAGGACTAAACCGTGAAACGCTTGCGGCCCCTGTTGTTTCTCGCCGCCGTCCCGCTGCTCGCAACGGCGCAGGTAAACATCAAGTTCGAGGAATACACGCTCCCGAACGGTTTGCACGTGATTCTGCACGAAGACCATTCTTCACCCATTGTGTCGCAGGTCGTAGCGTATCACGTTGGGTCCAAGAACGAACGCCCGGACCGTACCGGATTCGCACATTTCTTCGAGCATCTCATGTTCGAAGGGTCCCCGAACATACCACGGGGGGAATTTCAGAAAATTGTCCAGAATGCCGGAGGAAACCTGAATGCCGGCACAAGTTTCGACAATACCGTGTACTTCATCTCGCTGCCATCGAACCAGCTCGAGCTTGCTATGTGGCTGGAATCGGAGCGAATGCTTCAGCTGAAGATCGATTCGGTGGGTGTCGAAACCCAGCGGGGAGTGGTGAAGGAAGAGCGGAAGCAGCGGCTGGAGAACCAGCCGTACGGCTCATTTCTTGAACAGATGATGTCCCATGCATTCAAGGTGCACCCCTACCGGTGGACGCCTATCGGGTCTGCCCAGTACATCGATCGTGCCTCGCTCGACGAATTCCTGCAGTTCTACAAGAGTTTCTATGTGCCGAACAATGCCTGTCTTGCGATTGCCGGGGATATCAACGTCGGGAAGACGAAAGAGCTTGTGCAGAAATATTACGGAGGGATCCCGCGGGGCGTCGGTGAAATCTACCGGCCTACCGAGGTCGAACCGCCTCAGACCGTGGAAGTACGCGACAGCGTTCCCGACAATATCCAGCTTCCGGCTGTCATCATGGCGTACCACATGCCGGCGCAGGGGACGAAGGATTATTACGCCCTGAGTATGCTGACGACACTCTTGTCCGAGGGCGAAAGTTCCCGATTGACGAAACGCCTGGTGGACAAGGACAAGCTTGCAGTGCAGGTGCAGAGCATCCCCCTTCCGCTGGAAAACCCCAGTCTCTTCATCGCCCTCGCCATTGCGGGCTTCGGCAAGACCCCCGCTGAGGTGGAGAAGGCGATTCAGGAGGAAATCGGACGTGTGCAGACGGATCTCATCACCGACACTGAGTTTACCAAGATCAGAAATCAACGTGAGACCGGTTTTATAGAGAAGAATTCCACCGTTCAGGGGAAGGCGATGCAGCTTGCGGATTATCACCTGTTCTTTGGCGATGCGAATCTCATCAACACCGAGATTGCGAAGTTCACGGAAGTCACCCGCGAGGACCTGCGGCGTGTCGCCCGGCAGTACCTGAAAAACGAGAACCGCACGGTGTTATATTACGTCCCCAAAATTGAAAACCAGTAACAGAAAGGAGCCACGACCATGAAACGAACATTGATGGTACTCGTCGGCTGCGCGCTGTTGCTGGCGCAGTATGCCGGTGCACAGCTGGACAGGAGCAAGATGCCTCCTCCGGGACCGCCCCCCTCGGTCTCGTTCCCCGATTACGATCTGGTGACCACGCCGAACGGGATGCGTGTGATAGGCGTCCGAAACACCGAACT
>DAINBR010000364.1:0-3386 GCA_036732865.1 Bacteroidota bacterium
AACGCAACCTCGGGCGTATTTACCGCAAACATCCTGGCCGGATCATATACTGTGACCGCTTCCCTTCCGTTGGGAGTGGCGTCCGCGCCTTTCCTGCTCACTAACACGTATGGCGTCGCCGCCCGCGTCGGAACGGCCGCAGGATCTCCGCAAAGCACCCAGGTGGCCAAACCTTTCGCTGTCCCTCTGGAGGCAAGCGTCACGGATTCGTCGGGGAATGCCGTCGGCGGCGTTTCAGTGACTTTCACCGCCCCAGCAACGGGACCGTCAGGGACGTTCCCCGGCAACAGCCGGACTGCCGTTGTGATCACCAATACCACAGGCATAGCCAAGGCTCCCGCCTTTGTCGCAAATAACATCGTGGGCTCCTACCGCGTTGTTGCGACCGTGGCGGGCGTTGACTCGGGTACGGTCTTCGAGCTGACTAATATGTCAGGTGCTCCCGGCTCAATCATAGCTGCAGCGGGAACGCCACAAAGTGCCGCCGTGGGAGCTCCTTTCGCCGCGCCCCTGAAGGCCATCGTTCGGGATTCCTCGGGGAATCTGTTGTCTGGTGTTCTCGTGACGTTCACGGCACCCAGCACCGGTGCAAGCGGAACATTTGACGGTGGTTTAGTCGACAGCGTTGTAACCGACGGAACCGGCACGGCGACCGCTTCGACGCTGACGGCAAATGCAATCGTAGGTTCGTTCACTCTGCTCGCCAGGGCTCCCAGTGTATCGACGCCCGCCGCATTCCTGCTCACCAACCAGCCCTCGTTCGTGGATACGTTCTTGATTGATGCGGCCGGTGGTGGGCCAATCGGAACTCAAATTGCCCAGGTGCCCTTCAATATTCGCGTCAGGGCGAATGACGAGTTCGGAAACGTCTCAACGGCATTTGCCGGCACCGCCGATCTATCGTCGAACGGTGTACTCGGCCAGGCAGGTACGACAACTGCGCCATTCACCTCGGGTGTCCTCGCCTCACATACGGTGGCAATGCAGAATGCCGGGCGCTTCATCATTACTGCAACCCGGACTGGAGGAGCAGAGACCGGTCGATCCGATACATTCGCGGTTATCAACCCCACACCCACGGTCACAAAAGTCACACCGTCATCCGGGAGAAGAGGACAGACTCTCTCTGTTACCCTCCTGGGAACAGGATTCCTCCCGGGCGTGACAACGGTAAGCTTTGGAGACATGATCGCGACCTCGACAAGCGTCATCTCCGGGACCGAAATGACCGTCACGATCTCCATTGATACGGCTGCTGCGACCGGGCCCCGTGACGTCTACATCTTCAATGGATCTCCGGGCGGAGGGGTGGGATCCCTGGCCGGCGCCTTCGTAGTGATCAACAATCCGGCTCCAAGCTTAACCTCTCTGATTCCCACCAGCGGTGCAGTACTCCAGCGACTCACGCTGGAGTGTACCGGGACCAATTTCTACGAAGGATTGACCGGGGTGGACGCAGGAGAGGGGATAACCGTCAATTCAATTACGTTTGACTCTTCGACCCATATGTCAGCCGATATCAGCATCAACGGATCGGCGGTTGGGGGAATGCGCAGCATATACGTGTCAAATGATCCTCCGGGTGGCGGCATCTCACAGGGCATCCCTTTCCACGTTTCGGCGCCTCCAACGACTTATCCTGTCCCCGAATCACCGGCGAATGATGAAGCGGGCGTTGATACCAACTTGACATTCCGCTGGCACCCCTGGATGGCGACAGGGGTCGTGTACTGGCTCCAGGTGTCGACCAACAACACGTTCATCCCGACAGTCGTTGATGATTCCACCATCGCCGATACCACCAAACGTGTGACTTCCCTGGCTCGGGGGGTAAAATACTACTGGCGGGTCTTTGCCAGGAACGACGTCGGTAACAGCGATCCCTCTCCCGTCCGGTCGTTCACGCCGTCCTTCGAATACCCGGCCACGATCTCGCTCTCTGACTCAGTGTGGTTCCCGATGTATTCGTCCAAAGGAGAATACCAGACCAAGGAGTATCGTCTGGTGGGAATTCCGGGCAATTGCAATGTGCCTGTGCGCAGTTTCCTGCCGGGAGAAAAAGATGTTGACTGGGTGGTATTCTGGGACAACGGTGCAGCAAGCAACTACCTGGTGCCATTTGACGGTACCGCCAACTTCAACTTCGTGACGGGGCGCGCATTCTGGATCCTGAACAAAGGCCCGATGAAGATTGTCGCCTCCGTGCCGACGGTGCCACTGGATTCATCACGGTGTGTGACTATTCCTCTTCGTTCAGGGTGGAACCTGATCACGAACCCCTTCATGACCACGGTCCAATGGGCGTCAGTTCAGAACGCCAATGGATCGGGCATTCTTCCCGACATCTGGATGTACAACGGCACTTTTGCCAGGACCTCAGCCTTCAAGCCGGGTGTCGGGTACATGTTCGATAACGCCGACAATCTCCCCGCTCTCAGGATCCCTCTTGGCTGGGCGGCTGCAAAAGGCTCTGTCCTCGGAGACGCCTCACTCTGGAGAATTCACATCCAGCTCTCTTCGGAAAGTGTCACTGACGAAGCTACGAGCATTGGTCTCTCGCCGATGGCCAGCCAGGGACGCGATCGCCTCGACCAGCGGATGCCCCGCGGCATTGGACAGCTGCCGGGCGCGTACTTCGAGCGTCCTGGATGGGACCCGGATGCGAGCGTATTTGCGACGGACATTCGAAGGGATATTGACGCGATCGAGACCTGGCCGATGAGCGTGCGTGCTGCAGTGCAGGAGCCGGCTCAACTCTCATTCTCCGGTATCCCGGAAGTCCCGCCGCAATACCGAGTGCTCCTGATCGATGACGATCACGGAAAATCTGCCGACCTTCGAGAAAATTCCGTGTACCGGTTCACTCCGGCGAGATCGGTGTCGCGCTTCCGGATTGTTGTAGGAAGCGAGGATGCCGCACAAGATGTCCTGGACGCCCTTCTCCCCCGACACTTCGCGCTGGGGCAGAATTTCCCGAATCCCTTCAATCCTACAACCACTATTCCCATCGCCGTCCCGCGCCATGCCACGCTGGTCCTGCGCGTGTATACAATCCTTGGCGAAGAGGTACAGACCCTCTTTTCGGGTCCTCTCGGGCCGGGGCACCACTGGTTTGTGTGGGATGGGAAGAGCGCTGACGGCCACAATGTGTCTTCCGGCGTGTATCTGATCCGGCTGACTGTTGACGGCGGTCAACATCTGATCGGCAAAATGCTTTTGATGAAATAGGTTGGATTCTGCCATTCTCCTTTCGTAACTTGCTCCGTGAATCCCCGTCGGAAACTGGTTGCACGTTTCTCCTCTTCGTAACATAAGGATACCTCCATGAACCGTTTCTGGAGCAGACGCGAAATGCTCAAAGCCGTGGGAGTCACGGCTGCCGGTGC
>DAINBR010000365.1:0-3386 GCA_036732865.1 Bacteroidota bacterium
TTGTCACGTGGGTGGCCTCGCTGTTGTATCCGTTGTTTTCCTACCTTCAACCCCCTCGCCAGGCGGAGGTGGAAGTCACAAGCGTGAACGCCGGCCGCCTTGCGGACATTTCCAAAGACAGTGGCACTATCATTCGATTCGGAAACAAGCCTGTGCTGCTTGTGCGGAGCTCCACTGATCAGCTCCGCGCCTTTTCTGCGGTCTGCACGCACCTCGATTGCACAGTGCAGTACAAGAGCGACCTCGGGATGATTTGGTGCGCGTGCCACAACGGCAAATACGACCTCAATGGCCGAAACGTATCGGGTCCTCCACCCCGGCCCCTGGAAGAATACCGTGTGATTCTGAAAGGAGAAGAGGTCCACATAACCACAATGACATGAGCGCCCTCATGAAGAGACTGGTTGCATGGTTTGACGAACGCATACCCCTGCAGGGGCTCGTCGAATTCCTCGGGAAGAAGTACGTTCCACTCCACCGGGGATCCGTGTGGTATTACTTTGGAGGGGTATCTCTGTTTCTCTTCATCGTCCAGGTTATTACAGGGATCCTGCTCTTGCTCTACTACAAGGGAAGCGAGCAGCTAGCTTGGGAAAGCATTCAGTTCATCATGTCCAAGGTGCGCTTCGGCTGGCTCATCCGTTCGATCCACACGTGGGCCGCAAATCTCTTCATGCTGACTGTCTTCATCCATATGTTCAGTGTGTTCTTCGAAAAAGCCTATCGCAAGCCACGCGAATTGACATGGCTCACAGGAATGGGAATGTTGTTTCTTGGGATGGGGTTCGGCTTCAGCGGATACCTTCTTCCTTGGAATGAGCTCGCCTTCTTTGCCACAAAGGTGGGGACGGACATTGCCGGCGTCCTCCCCGTTATCGGGAAACCGCTCATGATCTTTCTCCGCGGCGGAGAAGACGTCACGGGCGCTACTCTCTCCCGCTTCTTCGGATTTCACGTCGCCGTTTTCCCCGGACTGTTTACCGTGCTACTCGGCATTCATCTCATCCTCGTGCAGCGACAGGGCATGAGCGAACCCCCCGGTTCCGACGCCGCACCCGACCGGCGGGTCATGCCGTTCTTTCCGAATTTTCTGTTGCGCGATCTTCTTCTTTGGCTGCTCGTCCTGAATGTGCTCGCAATCCTGGCGGTTTTCTTTCCTTCTGAATTGGGGAGGAAGGCAGATGCGTTTGCGTCGGCCCCCGCGGGGATCCGGCCCGAGTGGTATTTTCTCTTCATGTTTCAGTCGCTGAAGTACATCCCGTCCCAGGTGCTCTTCATGGATGGAGAGGTACTCGGCATTATGTTGTTCGGCATTGCCGGACTTCTCTGGATGTTCGTCCCGTTTTGGGACAGGAAGAGCTCGCGTGGAGAGACAAACAGGGTAGTCAACTACATCGGCCTGTTCGTAGTGCTCTACATTGTATTATTCACGATTCTTGGATGGGTGCTATGAGGGCATACCGGCTAATCCGTCCGGCGCTTGTTGCGCTGGTTGCCGCCTTATGGGGTGCCGCTCCCGGCATGGCAGCAGACGAATGCCTCAGATGTCATGAAGACCTCGGCGGTATGATCCCCTCGCTTTTCAAGCGTGATGTGCACTACGCACACGGGGTAACCTGCGCAGGATGCCACGGAGGCGATCCCACTACCAATGACATGGCGAAGGCCATGGATACCTCGGCGGGATTCATCGGTATCCCCAAGGGGGATGCAATATCGACCACGTGCGCCCGCTGCCACTCGGACACGATGCGAATGAAGGCCTTTGGTTCTTCCCTCCCTCTCCGACAATGGGAAGACCTGCAAGCTAGTGTGCATGGAAAGCTTTCCGGGGTGGGTGCTGGGAGCGCTATCCAGTGTGTAACATGCCACAACGCCCACGGCATCCTCCGGGTACAGACCCCCGCATCACCCGTTTCTCCATTGAATCTTGTGAAGAAATGCGCCAGCTGTCATTCGAATGCAGCATTCATGCGCACGTTCAATCCGTCGCTGCCGGTTGATCAGCTTGACAAATACAGAACCAGCGTTCATGGTGCACTAAATGCAAAAGGCGATTCCAAAGCTGCCCAGTGCGTCAGTTGTCATGGCAGTCATGCCATTTTGCGGGCGACCGATGCAAAATCCCGGGTCAATCCTGTCAACCTCCCTGCAACGTGTGCCACTTGTCACAGTAACGCGGTGTATATGAAAGCATACGGCATACCCACTGACCAGTTTGAGAAGTATGCCAACAGTGTCCACGGAGTGGCGTTGCTCCAGAGGCATGATGAAGCAGCACCAGCCTGCAATGACTGTCATGGAAACCATGGCGCTGCTCCTCCCGGAGTTACGTCGATTGCCAATGTGTGCGGAACCTGCCACACGCTCAACGCTGAACTCTTTGCGGGAAGTCCGCACAAAAAGGTCTTTGACGAACAGAAACTTCCTGAATGTGAGACTTGCCACGGCAACCATGAAGTTCCCACCGCGGAGATTTCCATGTTGGGTGTATCGGCAGAAACTGTGTGCAGCACGTGTCACAGTGAATCGGACAATGTGAGAGGATTTGCGGCTGCACGGACAATGCGCTCGTTGTTGGACAGTCTGATCGCAATGGAAGAGACGGCACGCAATCTTGTGGACGAAGCCGAGCAGAAGGGGATGGAAATAGGCGACGCAAAGTTCAGTTTGCGCAACATACGGCAGGCTCGACTTGAGACAAGAACTCTCCTGCATGCATTTAGTGAGTCGAGATACCGCCCGGTAGTGGAAAAGGGAATTGTCCAGGCGGCGTCGGTGCGAAGTGAAGCAGAGGAGGCAATTCACGAATTCTATTTCGGGCGAGTCGGCCTCGGTGCGTCGACTCTCGTTATCACAATAATCGCGATTTGCCTATGGTTGCTCATCCGCAGGATTGAAAAGAAAGGAACACTCAGCGACGCTGCTCGGGACGGGTAAGGTGCTCGTTGCCGGAGGGTCGTTGAGCACCAACGTCTGCGAGCTCTACGATAATGCATCTCAAACATGGACATCAACCGGGCCCATGACAATCGCGGGACGACAATACCACACTGCGACACAACTTTCTGACGGCAGGGTAGTTCTTGCCGGTGGGCGCGGCGGAAACCTCACTTCGACAGCGGAAATCTACGACCCAGCAGCGAATGTATTCAACCCCCTCGACAGCATGACGACTGTGCGAACGGAGCACTGTGCGAGTCTCCTCGCTAGCGGAAGCGTGCTTGTCAGGACCGCCGCAGTCAAATCGGCGGAGCTGTTAACTGTGCAGCCGGCTGCTGTCGCGCAAGATGAATTACCGAATGATCGTCAGCACATCCCGAAACAGTTCTTCCTGGCCCAGAATTATCCCAATCCCTTCAACCCGAGCACGTTCATAAAGTTTG
>DAINBR010000366.1:0-3376 GCA_036732865.1 Bacteroidota bacterium
CCATCCACCGAGACCACGCTGTAGTAAAATGACTCGCCCACGCGCGTACCCGAATCGACGACCTTGTACACGCCGTTCTTGAGGTAGCGCACATCGCCCACACCGATGGAATCTATCCGCGTCCAGGGCCCCAGCGGGTGGCTGGCCTTGCAAAGTTCGTAATGGTGCAGGGACGACAGCAGACGGGGAACGGAGAATGATTCCACCTGCGGCCCCCAGACGATTTCGTTTTCTGCGCTGGAAGTGTTGCTGACGGTAATTGCTGGCGCAGGCACGGTGATGGCGACCTTGTACACCCCGCGGTCGGGCGATCGCTCGGGCCAGTACTGCGACGTGTCATAGTCCATGAACGCCTGACCTGTATACATCTCAATTGCACGGTCCGCCACTTCGCGCACGGTGACCGTGTTCGAATTGACATATTGGGGAAGCGGCGCTATGGAGAGGTAATTGCTCCCGTGCTCGTATGCAGTGCCGTTGACGCCCCCGTAGGTGCGCGGCTGGTACCAGTTCGGCACCGGGTTGAACGCGTTGGATGCAGGCGATGTGGGTTCGCCGCACAATTCTCCGCAGCTCCCCCCCTCATCCGTAAGCCCGGCCATTGACTCTTCGAGGCGCGCTGCGCCGTACCCCACGACCTCGGCGACGGCGAAACGGATCTTCTCGCCATGATTCAGGATGTACGGCCCGAAGCCAAGTATGTGCCCCGTTCCGAATTTCTGAGATTGACGCCAGTTGTAGCTCCCGCGACCCACCCAGTCGGGTCCGAACGCGTTCACGTCCCGATACGGGTTGTTCTTTCTCGTCTGTATCACATCCAGGTACGGCTGGACTTTTGGGATGGTGAAGTTGATGGTCTCCATGCGGTTCAGCCATGGCTGCTTGAGGTGCCCGTTTTCGTCCCACACTCTGACAGTGTCCGTTGCCGCCACATTGGCCAGCGTGTTGCCCTTCCGGGCGAGGTGGGTCGTGTCATAATACAGCGGGAGAAATCCCGGTGCCTGGGGGGACAGGAGCCCGCCGCCGAATTTTTGGCTCGCGGTCCATTCGGCAAAATACTTTGCATCGGGTTTGCCGTCACGGTCAAGATTGTAGTTCATCCAGCGGCGCCGGTCGAACCTTGGGAACTGGTCCAGCGAAGAATAATCCGTGCCATCCCACCGGTTGAACTTCCTCTCATACCCGAACATTGACGGGCCGAACCCGTAGGCAAACGCGACGATCACGTCGGTGAGCGGAAGCAGATTCCCCGGCGTGCCGGCATCGCCGTCAACTTCACCCGTCGCTTCGATTTCATATTCGTAGATGATGAAATCATCGTAGTCAGGCAGGCTCCAGGCCCGGCTCGTCCGGGTCACCGTGAGTCCGATGTTGGTGCCCCACTGGGAGATGATGATTTCCTCGGCTTCATCGGGGTTGTAGGCGGGATTGAGTCCCCCGTCGGCAAGTACCGGGAAATTTTCAAATCGTTTCACCATGATGGGGAAGGCAAACCTGCCCGCGACCGGTTCGTTGTTCGCCGCCCCACAATACGAAAACAGCCGCGCAGAGGTGTCGCTCCGCGTCGCAGAGAAATAGACTCCGCCACCGAACGAGTTGTACTGGCCGTTGTAAGACACTCCGTCCACGACGGCATCTGAGGGCGAAGGCCATTCGCAGCTCGGCACCCCCCGGGCGCTACCGCCCGTGCCCCCGTCATAGGCGCGTCCGATTTCCCCCGTGTTGAATATCGTCTCTCGCAGCATGCCTCTGCGGTGAACGGCAAAGTCACGCAACTGCGCCTGCACTTCACCGCCAAAGATCAGGCAGGCAAGAAGACTCAGGACAAGTTTTGTTTTCATGGTACCTGCTCTCCACCATCCTCTAAAAATTCACGATGAGCCCGAAATAGACCGAACGCGGCTCGTTGGAATACAAACTGAATGTCTGATCCACCAGGAACGGTGTGAAGTCGTCGAAGTACTGCAGCGTCTCCCGAGCCGTCTCATATTTTCGAACGTTCCGGTTGATGTATGAGCTGCCAGTGGCCGAAGTACTCGTGAGGAACACCCTGTTGTAGGAATAGATCTTCTGGTCGAAGAGATTGAAGACCTCCGCGTACAGGGTCAAGTCCACCCCCAGGACACGGCGGAATTTCTTGCTGAGCTTCAGGTTCGTATTGTACTCCGTCGGCGTGCGTTTGTTGTTGATGACTCCGAGCCCCTCTTCATCAAACGTGTAGGGCCGGCCGCTCCGGATCGTGGACGTGACGGCGAGGGTGAGATCATCCAGCACTGTACTTTCGAGGAACCAGAGTCCCGCTTCGCCCCCGAAATTCATTGTGATGTTCGCCACGAGATTGTGCGTGCGGTCGAAGTCCAGCGTGATATCCTTCGGCGTCGGCAGCTCAACCTGACCGGTTTCGTGGAACGTCGGTGAGGCATTGAACGACGTGCTGCTCTTCCCTGTCGCCACGGAATAGCTGTAATTGACGGTCCCCATCACCCACCCGCGCCTCTTCGCGAGGGAGAGACGGAATCCACGTATGTCTGCATAATCCCGGTTCACGAACGTACTATACTGCGTCTGTTGGATGTCGTAGAAAAACGCCCGTTCCACGAGATTCTTGACATCCTTGTAGTACCCCGAAACGTCGAGAGTGAATCCCTCGCCCAATCCCTGCGTCACCCCCACATCGTAACTATTGGTCTCCTGGGCCTCCAGGCGCGGATTCCCGATTTGCATCCTTGCGAAACCAACCCGCGGCAGCTGACTGGAAATGGTGTACTGGAATGAGGGTCGTTGCACAAACGAGCCGTAGTTCAGATGGAAGACCGTCGACACGGACACCGGGAAGGATATGCCGATGCGTGGCTGGAGCTTCCCCAGCGTGGGCGTCTTTGCCCTTGCCGCACGCTCGCGGTCATAGACGATCGTCGAATCGTTGACCAGCAGACGGAACGGCGAATAAGGATCCGCATAGTAGTCGGTGTTCTGATTCCAGAGATCGAAACGGAGACCGATGTTGCCGATCATCCCCTCAAACTCCATTTTATCCTGCATAAACAAACCCAACTCGATCGGTTGCGCGGAATACTGTTCGTAGCGCTCGCCCCCCGTGGAGGAGAGGTTGGTGCGATTGTCCACGTCGATGGTGTAGGAATTCAATTGCAGACCGGCGAGCAACAGGTGGGAGGGAGTCACCTGGCTGGTCAGTGATCCGTCCACGGACAGTGTACGTGTCTTTTCCGAACGAAAGTCGTTATCGAAGCCGCCGACCACAAATTTGTCCGGTGTGTTGCCGTACGGGTACATCATCAGCTTCGACCAGTCGCCCACCCAGCCGCCCGGATCGATGATCGGGGATCCGTCGCGGTAGTCGGTTGCGAGCCGGTTG
>DAINBR010000367.1:0-3374 GCA_036732865.1 Bacteroidota bacterium
CTGCGCGCAGAGCGGACATGCATCGGGTCTGTAGGTGACGGCATGCAGGCGGAGAACGGGAACAAGCGGCTCCGGGGCCTGATCGAACCGCACCGTGCCGCCGCTCCGGTCGACAATACACGCCACCCCGGTGAGTGCGCCACGGCGGTCCAGGACAATCTTGACTACCTCCTGTACCGAGCCTCCGGTGGTCACGACATCTTCGCACACAAGCACGCGTTCGCCCGCGGCGATCTCGAACCCACGGCGGATCTGCATGACGCCTTCTTTCCGCTCCGCGAAAATTGTGCGAACGTCGAGCTGACGTCCCACTTCCTGCGCCACCACGATGCCTCCCATGGCGGGTGCCACCACAACATCTATGCGGTGAGCGCGGAAATGCTCTGCGATCACCCGGCAGAGTGTTTCACAGTGACGCGGATGCTGCAGTACCCTCGCACACTGGAAGTATTGGTTGCTGTGCAGGCCGGAGGTCAGCAGAAAGTGCCCTTCCAGCAACGCACCGGTCTCTTTGAATATACCCAACACCTGTTCCTGATTCATGGGAGTCTGCATGCAGTGAAGTGAGAGTGGCATCCGGAGTGTTTACAGGGAGAATCGTACTCCAGCGTGAATAGCAACAAGCAGGCCTGTGTCTGGATCATTAAACACATACATCACGCGGCCCTGCACTTGCAGGGCAATGGTCCGGCTCACATAGTAATCAAGCCCTGCAGAAACGGAAGCCGCGAGATGAGACATCGCGGGGATTTCATAATACGTCCGGCGAACACCATTGATGACCGCCTTGTATTCGGCTCCTGTCATGCGGAGAATCCCGACCTCTGCTCCGATGAAGGGAGACATCCGAAGCCCGGGGCGCAGGTAGTTCCTGAGAGCGAGAAACAGATAGACGCCGGTGAGATGGGTAACCTGTTGTATCACGTCCGGGAATCTCTCTGCGAACGCCCCGCGGCGAAAGCTGAATTGCGCCACCTCGCCGCCGATACCGTACCGTATGAGATCGTTCGCTCTGAAGAGGAAGCCCACACCCACCGACGGACCGCGCAACCAGAACTCTTTGAGCCCGGCATGGGACAGCGGCAAGGTCATTCCCCCGCTGATCTCGAGCGTCCTGTCGCGTGGCGAATACACGATCCGGGGGACCGGTTCCTGGTCTTGAGAAACAGGCTGTGCAACACCCCACAGCGGCACCCCGACCAGGACGATCAGGAGGATCGGCCTGAGCGGTGTCACCAGCCTCTGGCTCTCCGCAGCCCCATGATGTGTTCGCAATGTTTCTCCCCATGCCGCGAGTAGGTCTCGAGAGTCCCCTGCATCGTCACTTCTCCCCGTTCGGGATGCAGCGCTGCGCGTGACCAGGCGCTTTCCGGCAACCGTTCAAGGAAATCCGCCCAGCGGCGGTGCAATCCGTCGAGCAGGTCAAGTGACGGTGCAACCGCACCGTGCGCCGCTTCCTCGTTTGCCGCCCAGACATTCTGATCGTATGGTGTGATGGTGGGGTGTTCCTGATTCACCATCCACTTCATGCGCAGGTAGGCATGCATGTGAGAGTCGGCCAAGTGATGAACCACCTGACGCACTGTCCACCCCCCCTCGCGGTACGGTGTGTCGAGCTGGACATCGCTGAGCCCTGCGATAGTTGCCCTTAGTTTCGCCGGCAGTTCCCGGAGGATACGAAGTTGCATTACACGATCTGCCATGAAGCACTCCCTGCAATGTGACACACTCAAAGAAATGAACTTCCTGCCTCTCCCGCAACACTTCGCCGTTCCGTCAGGTGCCACCGACCGGCGCACGGCGCACCAACCCCATGCGCTGGCCGAGAAACCGTTCCCCCACCTCCGTGAATTTTGCCGGGATATCACTCACAAAGAACCGCAGATTGGGCTTTTGGGCGCTCGGATTGCGGAGGTCATGAGCATCAAGCACCTGACCCACGTCCGTGGCAGTCGCCCCGCCCGAATCGATCAATGTCACACCGGCCCCCGACGCGGCAGCGATCGCACGACGCAGCACGGGATAGTGTGTGCAGCCGAGAATCAGTGTGTCGATCTTTTCCAGCGTGAGCGGGAAGAGATATTCCCGTGCGACGAGATCTGTGACCTGGTGATCGCTCCATCCTTCCTCGGCGAGGGAAACGAAAAGCGGACACGCCTGGGAGAACACCTGAACATCGGGTGCGATCTGCCGTACGGCGTGGGCGTAGGCTTTGCTGTTGACTGTGGCGCGGGTACCGATAATGCCGATGCGTTTCTTGCGCGTCGCGGCAACCGCGGCGACGGCACCGGGCAGAATCACGCCGACGACCGGCATCCTTGCGCGCTTCTGCACGACATCCAGAGCCACTGCTGATACCGTATTGCACGCAACGACGACCATCTTCACGTCATTGCCCAGGAGGAAGTCGATGTCCTGGGCGGCGTATTCTCTCACCACCTGGGGCGATTTTGATCCGTACGGCACGCGTGCGGTGTCGCCGAAGTAGACAATGTTCTCATGGGGGAAGGCCTGCGTCAGCGCGCGCACAACCGTCAAGCCGCCGATGCCGCTGTCAAAAACGCCGATGGGTTTTTGCCGGGGAGCGCTCATCAGGTGTCAACTCCGTTTTTTCACTGATCGCTTCGAGAATGCTCTTGCGGATCGCCGCCTGCTGCTCACGGTCGCGCACGGGTGCACCAGTGCGATCCTGCACGTAAAACGAATCCACGATGCCATCGACACGCGTGGCGATTTTGGCGAAACAAATGTCCAGACCGAGACGGGAAATGGTCTCCGTGACACGGTAAAGGAATCCCACCGAATCCGGCGCATACACATCGATGATGGTGAAGTCCGCGGTGTCTTCGAACGTCACGTCGGTGCGGATAAAGGGATTGGCCGACGCATGTCGCCGGCGCCGGCGCCATTTCCGGTGATGCGCGCTGAAGAGCTGAACAGGCTCGATCCGGCCAGTGACCATGGCGCGCATATCCTCCGCCACCTTGAGGCATACCTGCTCGTCGAGTTGCAGGTGTCCGGCCCTGGCGGTCACGCGGAAACGATCGATCACAATCCCATCGCTTCGCGTGAAGATGGAAGCATCGAATATGTTCGCATCGTTCGCGGCCAGTACCGCACAGAACCTGGAGAGCGCAAACGGGGCGTCATGACCGATCACGGTCACGTCGGTGTATGCGTCGTGGTGTCGGAAGAGCACCGAGACGCTTTCGAGTTCCTCTATGGCCCGGATGTGGTCCGCGATTTCGTCGGGTGGGAACACCGCTGGATAGGCGCCGCTGGAAATCCCTTCGAGATGTGACGAGGTGATCTCTCCCGGGAGCGCGCCGGCAAGTGCAGCACTGACACCGGCGGCGGCGTCGGCGCGCCGATCC
>DAINBR010000368.1:0-1691 GCA_036732865.1 Bacteroidota bacterium
CACGGTGTTATGTTGCAGATGGAGGAACAGGACGATGGCGTATTATACATCCGGTGATCCGGGTGGTTACTACCGGCCGCGGTTTGGCGGGTTCAGCGTCTTTCCGCCCGTGATCAAAGGACTCATTCTCTCCAACGTTATTGTCTGGTTGCTTTTCGATTTTCTCCTGCGGCCGTTCACGTTTTCGGGTCTCCCCATCTTCGAGATTCTTGCCGGGTATCTGGCACTCTGGCCCATCGGAACCCATTTCTTCCCCTGGCAGCTGTTGACCTACATGTTCATGCATGCAGGGTTCCTGCACATCTTCTTCAATATGCTGGCGCTCTGGATGTTCGGCATGGAGCTTGAGAATGTCTGGGGCTCCAAGAAGTTTCTGATCTACTATCTGATGTGCGGGGTTGGCGGCGGTTTGTCGAATCTTCTCGTCGGCTTCATTGTGGGCCAGGGCGCACCTACGGTGGGTGCTTCGGGTGCGGTCTTCGGTGTGCTGCTGGCGTTCGGCATGCTTTTCCCTGACCGGCTGATCTATATTTACTTCTTCCTGCCGATCCGGGCCAAGTACATGGTGATTCTCTGGATCGGACTGGAACTCATCTATGGCGTCACCGGCACAACAGACGGCGTCGCACACTTCGCACACCTGGGTGGAGCATTTGTCGGTTTCATCTTCATGGCGGTGGACCTGAATCTGATCCCCATCCGGGGCTGGTTCGAGGGCCTCAGCGGCCGGCAGCAGGATGTTCCCACGTATATGGATACCCGCCGGGTCCGGCGGACGGACACGCCCGTCCGGGATGCGGAGTTCTTTGATATTCAGACCGGCCGGCCCACGCATCGCGACCGCAGTGGTTCCCGGGAGGTCACGCAGGAACAGATCGATGCGATTCTCGACAAGATCAGCACGGGCGGCTACCAGAGCCTGACCGATGAAGAGAAGAGCATACTGAACGAAGCCAGCAAGCGGATTCATTAACAATCAGGTCTCATGGAAATCCCAATTCTCAATCTCGCCGATGCACCGGCAGACCGGCAGGCGCCGAGGTCCGGGGTACGGCGCATGACACGTCAAGTGAACATCGGCGGCATCAAGGTGGGGGGGAATGCACCGATATCCGTGCAGACGATGACGAAAACCAGGACCGCCGATATCGCCGGGACGGTCGCGCAGATTGTCGCGGCCGCGAAAGCGGGTTGCGACATCGTGCGTGTCACCGTGAACGACAAGGAAGCAGCCGATGCGATTGCGGACATCGTAAGGCAATCTCCGGTGCCGATCGTCGCCGACATCCACTTCAATCATATCTTCGCACTCAAGGCAATCCAGGGGAATGTCGCGAAGGTACGTATCAACCCCGGAAACATCGGCAATCGGGATCGCATCCATCAGGTCCTCGGTGCGGCGAAAGACAAGGGGATTCCCATACGCATCGGGGTGAACAGCGGCTCGCTCGAAGAGGATATACTCGAAAAGCACGGGTATCCTACGGCCGAGGCGCTGTACGAGAGCGCGATGCGGCACGTGCAGATCTGTGATGAGTTCGGCTTCAACGATGTGATCATCTCGGTGAAATCCACCGATGTGCGGCTGATGATCGATGCCTACCGGCTGGTCGCCCGGCGCACGGATATCCCGCTGCACCTTGGCGTTACCGAGGCCGGGCCGACGCGTACGGGGACCATCAAGTCAGCGG
>DAINBR010000368.1:1701-3366 GCA_036732865.1 Bacteroidota bacterium
TCTCGCCGAAGGCATCGGCGACACTATCCGCGTGTCACTGACCGACGAACCTGCCAAGGAAGTAGAGGTGGGGAAGGAAATCCTCCGGTCACTCGGCCTTGCGACCCGGAACGTGGAGCTGATTGCATGTCCGACCTGCGGCCGGCTGGAGGTGGATCTCTTCGGGATCATGGCCGAGCTTGAAAAACGGCTCGAGGGGATCAAGAAACCGGTGAAAATCGCTGTGCTCGGATGCGTCGTGAATGGACCCGGAGAAGCCAGCGAAGCGGACATCGGCATTGCAGCTGGAAAAGGTGTGGGGATCCTCTACCGCAAGGGCGAAATGATCCGCAAAGTGAAGGAGGCCGACATTGTCGATGTGATTGTCGAAGAGGTCAGGAACTTCGAACCCAACCACTGATGCCCTCATCCCTGAATATCCTCTTTGTCGGCGACATCGTGGGCATGCCCGGCCTGGATCTCGCCACATCCCTCCTGCCCGGTCTCATCAAGAAGTACTCCGCCGATCTGGTCATCGTCAACGGCGAAAATGCCACTGAAGGAAAAGGCATCTCCGAAGAACACGCGAAGAGGATCTTTGAACTCGGTGTGCATGTCATCACCACCGGGAATCATGTGTGGGATCGCTGGGACAGCCGGAAGCTGCTGGGCAGCGACAGGCGCATACTCCGTCCGCTCAACTATCCCAAAGACAACGGCGGGAACGGTTTCATCGTCGTGGATCTGGGAGAGAAGGGGAAGGCAGGTGTGCTGAGTGTTCAGGGGCGCGTGTACATGCAGCCCATCGATGATCCGTTCAGAACAGCAGAATGGGCGGTCGGCAAGATGGCCGAAGAGAGCAAGATTATTGTCGTGGATTTTCATGCCGACGCCACGGCGGAGAAGATGGGCATGGGGTGGTTCCTCGACGGGAAGGTCACCGCGCTGGTGGGCACGCACACCCACACACCTACCGCCGACGGGCGCATTCTCCCCCGGGGGACCGCGTTCATCACGGATGTGGGAATGACCGGGCCGTTCGACTCCGTTCTCGGGATGAAAAAAGAGGCGGCGCTCCGGCGGATGATGCTGGGCACACCGCACAAGTATGAAGTTGCAACCAACGATGCACGGTTGTGCGCGCTTCATATTCGTGCCGATGCGGATACAGGTAAGGCCGTCTCCATGGAACAGATCATCTTTCCCCAATTTGGATGACGAGAATGTCAGCGACACTTATTGACGGCAGGAAAATTGCCGCGGATATTAAGGGCGAAGTGCAGAAGGCGGTTGCGGTGATGAAGAAGGAACGGACCATCGTTCCGGGGCTTGGTTTTCTCCTGGTCGGGGAGAACCCCGCCTCGCAATCGTATGTGCGGGCCAAAGGAAAAGCCTGTGGGGAGCTGGGGTTATATTCCGAAACCCTGCAGCTGCCCGAAAGCACGAGCGAGAAAGACGTTCTGTCTCTCATCCAGGCGTGGAACACGGATCTCCGCATCCACGGGATCCTCGTCCAGCTCCCGCTCCCGCCGCACATCAACGAACAGCATGTCATTGAGGCGATCTATCCGCAGAAGGACGTTGACGGGTTTCACCCGGTGAATGTCGGCCGGCTGGTAATAGGATTGGAGTGCTTCGCGCCCTGCACGCCCGCGGGGATTCAGGAGTTGTTGACGCGGAGTGGTA
>DAINBR010000369.1:0-3351 GCA_036732865.1 Bacteroidota bacterium
GGGCAACCGTCCGGAGGTCGCCAAAGCATACTTTGAGGAGGTAGGCCTCATACAGCAGCTTGGAGAGTCGCGGCGGGCCGAGTATTTCAAATGCCACCGAATCCACGCCGTGTTGTTGTTCAAGTTTCTTCATGGCGGCCAGCGCGCTGTTGAACATGTACCCGGCGCGGTACGTCGGAGACAGCGTCGCATTGTCCAGCGCGTTGATGATGTCGTGCCCTGTGTTGCCTGCTCTGATTTCGAATACCGCGCTCTCGGCGATTTCCTCGGGTGTCACGAATTCCATCTGGCCGGGGGTGGAAATCGCCTCAAATTCCCCTCGGGAAAAAGATCCGTTTTCGCCCGTGTCGATGAACACCGACCGAAGGGTGTCGCCGCGCGGTCGCGCGACGTTGCCCATGGTCAGTGCAAGAGTCTTCTTCAGCCGGACGGCACCCGAGATTGGGCAGTCCTCGAGGGGAATCGGCTTGCCTCGCCGCCTGATCTCACCGTAGCCGATGCCCTTCCAGGCGATCGCCGCGGTAGGCTTGATCTCTTTGGTGATCGGTGCATCGGGGGTGCGGCCCATCAGGAAGAGTAACAACGTGTGCGCACCGGCAATCGCCGACTTCGAAAGCAGGACCCTGGATGGCCTCTCCTCACTGTGCGTGTAAGGAATGTTCAATCCCATCCCACCCGTGCCGCTTGTCCCGATCTTCACATAAATCTTCGTCCCCGCAAGCTGCATGGACCGGTACATAAGTTGCACGTGACGGATCAGCTGCGGCACATAGAGCGTGCAGAGAAGTCTTTCCGCCGCGTCCAGCAGTAGCTCCGGCGGCACACCCCGCTTCCCACGCACGTCCCTGAGGGCCTTCACGAGCTGCCGCGAGGATTGGTAGATGTCCTGATACGCAATCCCCGTCGCTGAGTTGACACAGTCGACCACAATGTCCGGTCTGAATCGCAGCATCAGGCGATGGAGTGTGGACCGCTGCAACATCTCCCCCGAGAGCTCCTCGAGGATGTCCTCTATGATCATCGTACGGTATCTGTGACTCGTCAGTATCCTGTCCCGCGGCATGTCCTTGAGTTCCTCGCGGACGAAAATGTTACCCCACCAGGGGACAAACATCCGCGGATTGACGTCGGGATAGGATTTGCGGAGCACGGCAACTGCCTCACGGGCCTCGCGCTCCGTGAGGGAAGTGACAACCAGACGACGGGGGTGCTCTTCCATGAACTTTCGGCAAACGGCGGAACCGACAAGCCCCCAACCGCCGATGACCAACACGCACTTGCCCTTGATGTCCATACAGGTTCCCGATGTGGAGGGACTATTTCAGTATGAGGGTAATGTACGCTGAGAAGGCGGAAGAATCAACATGCAGCACAGCCCCGCTCGTGTATCTGAGGCGGGGCTGTGTGCATGCCGTGGAGAGTATGAAAAGATCAGCGCTGGGAGTTCAAGATGACGCCATACGTGCGTTCGGCCCAGCCCAGTTTCAGCCAGACCGAATGGGTATCCCGGGGTTCAAACCAGATGCGGAAGGGATCCACCTCGCCGTCCTGTTTCTGCAACTTGAGGGGTATCCTGGCAAGGTCGAGCGCTGGGTCGTAATTGGGCTGAGTCCCACCCGGTCGCTTGCTGACAATCAGCGTGAAGCTGTCTTCTGAAGGGCGTGAATACAATGTGTAGCTCCCGCTGGGTATCTTCACGTCACCGACCGCAAGATCCAGATCTGTCACGAAGGACGTCGCCATGTTTGCACCGGTCCGCCAGACCGAATCCCACGGGACGACTACTCCCCAGATCCTCCGGCCGCGGGCGTAGGGTTTGCTGAACTTGACGAGCATGCGTTTGTTGTCGAGGGTTATTGAGGAAGAATCCGCAGGACTGATCGGACGGATCTTGGTGTTCTTCTCGAACGGGACCGAGATCAGGGTGTTCTCCCACATCAACTTGAGGAGGCCCGATGTCTTGCCCGTGGATTCGAGGGCGACGGTTAATGTCTCAACCGGCGACGGACGGTTCTTCGGCGCAGCATCGAACCGCGCAAGATCCATCCTCTCGTCGTAATTGGTCCCCCATTGTCCCGTCTGTTTGTTCAGAATAACCTTCCAACCCGATTGTGACGGGAGCGTCCAGAGTGTGTACAAGCCGCGTGGAACTGGCACACCACCGAAAGTCATATCGAAGTTCGTCCTCAGGTGAGTGGCCTGGTTCGCGCCGGTTCGCCAGACTTTGTTCCATGGAACGAGGTCTCCCATGATTTTCCGTCCCCGCATCGAAGGGCGACCGTAGTTCACGGAGATGATACTGGTGTCGAGCGCCAGGAAAACGGAATCGCGAGGGCTGAGTATCTTGCGCTCCTGGGCGGGCAGTTCCCCGGAGAGAATGGCGGGGATCAGAAATAGCGCTACTGCACTTATCACGGTACGCATACGGACTCCTTTCAGGCGAAGTGTACGCACCCCCCCTCCCGCAGTGTGAAGGAAGGGGGAAGCGGCCTCAGATTCTTTCTACGACGACAGCTGTCCCGTAAGCGAGGACCTCGGTAACACCGGCCATTACTTCGTTGGCATCGTAGCGCATGCCGATGACAGCGTTCGCACCGAGTGCCTCGGCGTGTTGCACCATCGAGCTGTATGCCTCCTCCCTGGTTTTTTCACAGAGCTCCTGGAGGAGGGAAATATTGCCGCCGAATATCGTCTGAATGCCCGCGCCCACAGTACCGAGGATGGAACGGGAGCGGACGGTGATCCCACGGACGATGCCGAGATTTCGCACAATCCGGTAACCGTCAAGTGTAAACGCGGTCGTCACAGCAGAATGGTCCATCGCGCTTACTTGATCTTGATCGACTGAATGACCTTGTCGTACGTCGCAAGGTATTGCTGCCGCTGGGGCTTGAACCAGTCCATGGTCACACGATACACCTTGTCATCCTTTACCACGAAATAGAACCGGCGTTCCACTTCTCTCGTCGGCGCGTAGGTCAAGGTGAGTGCTGGGAGTCCTCCGACCGTCGCCTTGCCTGATGCTGCGCCTGGATATTTGCCTTTGTTTTGAGCGACGACTTTGTCGACTGTCAAATCCTTGGCGCCGAACACGTGGAACAGAATGGAGCAATCCTGGCGAACTCCGCGAAGTCCGAGTGCCATTTCGTTGTTTCCCTTCGACACGTCAACGAAGTTGAAGTTCTCCGGGTACTGGAATGTGAAGAGCTTCGCGTCATAGCTCGTGAAGTTCTCGGACGGCAGAGTCTCATCACGCCCCTTCTCCACCGGTTTCGGGAACTCGAAGCTTTTTGTGAACGCATCGAAAATCAGACTGTGGGCGGCAAATTGGTCGCCAAACCCGGCGTAGGA
>DAINBR010000370.1:0-3344 GCA_036732865.1 Bacteroidota bacterium
GTTCGGTTGCGGCGGCCATCAGGTGTTCCCGCGCTTGTCTTCGGTGGCCAGAAGTGCTTCGACAGCACTCCGGGGAATTTCTTTCAGTGTAACCTGAGATCGGTTCTTGATGAAGAACTGATCAAGGATCTCACCGTCGGAGGAGAACACCCGTGTGGCCAGCTCGGGTTTCGGGTTTTCAATCTTCTCGAGAGTCGGGAGGCCATGAAACAGGTAGAACACAAAGGCGGTGAAGAGAAGCACCAGCGGCAGGCCGATCATGAGCGCCAGACGCAGCCGACGCCTGGCGACGGGTGCGGCGGCGGCATGTATGCGTTGTTGACGGAACTCCGGATCTTTGAAGTACCGATCCAGTTCTTCAGCCGAATACTGTCCGGTCAATTTTGTTGTCATGCTCTCAATCCTGCGTGGCGCCCCACGATGCAAGGCGAATACTACCGCCCTCCATGATGGCATAACTGTTAAAGGTCACCCAGTCACCCAGATTGACATAGACCCCGCCGTCAATTGCCAGGAGGGACGGTCGATGCCGGTGTCCCATTACGACGATGTGCATACCCTCGCGAATCCGATCCTTTGCGAATCTCAGGAGACCTTCCTCTTCACCGTAATCCTTCTGTGACGTGTATGACCGGCTTGTTCGGGAGGATCCACGCGCCAGCGGCACTCCGATATCGGGGTGCAGCCACCGGAAGAGCCACATGGCAGCGCGGTTGCGCAACACCGGCTTTATGAGCCGGTACCCGAGGTCGTGTGTCGCGAGTCCGTCACCGTGGTGCAGATACACGCGATGCCCCTGGATCGTCGCTTCGAACGGCGTCATATGGGTTTCGATCCCGAGTTCCTTCGAAAAGAAATCCATGATCCAGCAGTCATGGTTTCCGGCAAGAAATTTCACGGGAATTCCGGCGTCGGTGAAGGCCTGCAGCGCTGTAAGCGTGCGGTGGAATCCCTTCGGAATGACCGTGCGGTATTCAAACCAGAAATCGAACAAATCCCCCACAATATACAGTTCTTCGGTGTTCGGGAGGATGTCGTGCAGCATGGCGAGAAGGCGGTCTTCCTTCTTCCGCTCCTCATCACGCGTTCCGAGGCCGAGGTGAACGTCCGAGATAAAATAGACAGCCATTTCTCAATTTATGAAAAGGGGGGCGGAAAGTAAACAGAAAGACTCTCCGCACAAATGCGCACTCCACAATAATATGCAACCTGTGATCGCGCGCTGAAGTACCGGATGCCCGGTTTTTACGCTGCCTGCTTCTCGGGATACGGCGGGGGTTCGGTGACCCGCTGCAGCAGCACCAAACCAGCAACGAAAAATATCCCGATTGCCAGCGCGGCATTCCGTTCACCGGTGAGGTCAGCCAGTATCCCGAACAGAAGTGGTCCGACAACCGCTGAAGCCTTCCCGCACAGGCCGTCGTAGAAGCCGAAGAACTCAGCTTCGCGGTTGCGTGGAGTCAGGAGTGCCATGAAGCTGCGGCTGGCCGATTGAGAGGAGCCCATAGCGACGCCGGCAGCCAGCGCGACGACATAGAATTGTCCGGTGGTTGTAATGAAATATGCCGCAATGACGATGCCGATCCACAGGAAAAGAGTGATACTGATGGTTTTCTTCGGGCCGATCCTGTCGGTGATGACTCCAAACGCGGCAGAGCCGGCGATGGCACTCGTTTGAACGACCGCAAAGAAGCTTATAATTTCCGTATCACTCATTTGCAGCACCTGTTCTGCAAAGATCGCGGCAAAAGCAATGATGGTGAGGACACCGTCATTATAGATGAAGAAAGCGATCAGAAACCTGGCGAGAGACGGATGTTTCCTCTCAATGAAGAGCAGACGGAACGTGCCGAGTGCGCGTTGAATCCCCGCCCGCATCAGTGACGGAGGAGGCACGCCCGCAACCGGCGGTTCAGACACGAAGAGGAATAGCGGCAGAGAGAAGATCAGAAAAAAAACCGCGGCGACGATAAACGAAAGGCGCACGACCCCAAGGTATCCCGGATCTGAAGATGCCGGCAGCATTGCGTTTACAATGAGCAGAATCGCCAGAGAACCCACATAGCCCATCGCAAAGCCGTAGCCGGAGACGCGCCCGTAGTTCTTGCGCGTGGTCAGGCCGGGGAGGAATGCGTCGTAGAACACGATTCCCCCTTCGAAGCCGAGGTTGGCGATGATGAAGAGAGCCATCCCCGCGATGATCATCCCTTCGTGGACGGTAGACAGAAGTGCGGTGCACGCGACAGACGCGAGGGTGAAAATGAGCAGGTATCGTTTGCGGTTTCTCGAGAAATCGGCTGCAGCGCCGAGCGGCGGGGCAAGTATCGCAGCACTGAGCATGGAGAGACTGACCGCGAGTCCCCAGAGCCAGCGCTGGCCGCCGGCCACGTGACCGATGAAATACCGGGGGAAGATGACGGTGATGATGATGACCGAAAACGCCGTATTGGCGAAATCAAACAGGGTCCAGCTGAATATCTGCCCTCGTGTTGCGGTGTCCTGGTGGGGAGGCTGGGGAATCACTGCTGTCTGGTCCGTGGCCTGGGAATCCGCGTATCCGTATCACCGTCGTAGAGGCCCCTCCCTGACTTGCTGACGGCACCTTCAACCAGCGCTTCGGGTCCGCCCTTCTTGATATCAGCAAGCACCGCGTCCAGAACACCATTGACGAACTGGCCGCTCTTCTCTGTGCTGAACAGTTTCGCCAGTTCGATGGCCTCGTTCATGGTGACCTTGGGCGGGATTTCACGGAAATACAGGAGTTCGCAAATCCCCATGCGCAGAATCAGACGGTCGAGAATGGCTATTCGTTTGAAATCCCAGTTGGCCACACGCGTGCGGATGATCTTGTCGATATCCGCGCTGTGAGCGACGGTGGCTTCGACGAGGTCTTTGGCGAATTCATGAGCTGGCTTGTTGCCTGCGAGTCCGATCAAGACGCAGGCGTTCACATGCTCCAGCGGGTCTCCTGACATCTCGTGCGCGTAGAGCGCCTGGACAACTTTTTCGCGGATGATACGGCGTCTCACCAGAGCATTCCTTTCTTCCGCTCACCGGAGCACGGTTACGCGCGGGGAGTCGAGCTTCGGATGACGATCAACCAGGACGTCGGCCTTGAAGACCGTCCGGATGCGGTCGGCGGTAAGTACATCGGCGGGTGCGCCCAGCGCGGCGAGTGTTCCGGCCTGCAACATCGCAATACGATCACTATGCATCGCCGCAAGATTCAAATCGTGAGACACGGAAATTACCGTCAGCCCTGAGTCGGTGCTCAACGAGCGCAGCAACCGGAAGATTTCCACCTGGTGCGCAATGTCGAGGTAGGCGGTCGGTTCATCCAGCAG
>DAINBR010000371.1:0-797 GCA_036732865.1 Bacteroidota bacterium
GTTTGACTTTGTGTCGCGTCCTTTTTGCTGGCCGATGATCAGCACCGTCTGGTCGTCGATCCGCGCAAAGCCGCCGACCACCGCCTTGTCGTCGCGATACGCCCGATCACCGTGGAGCTCGACAAAGTCCTGGGTCATCAAATGGATGTAGTCTAGAGTATAAGGACGTTCGGAGTGGCGGGCAAGTTGCACCTTTTGCCAGCGCGTAAGCCCGGCATAGACGCTTTGCTGCAATTGCCGGACACGGCTTTCGATCCTGGCGATTTCCTGCACGACATCGGGATTGTCTGCATACTTCCGCATCTCTTCGATTTTCCGTTCGAGCTCGAGGATGGGCTTTTCAAAATCCAATACCATTTTTGCCATGCTGAATCCTCCGTTAGCCCCTGGTGATGTTCATCATCCATTTGAAGAGAATTTCAACGTCAAGCAGCAGCGACTGATTCTTCGCGTAGTACAGTTCGTACCGTTCGCGCTCATCCTGGGAGAGATTATTCGCGGCATGCAGCTGCACGAGGCCCGTAATCCCCTGCGGACCCAGATATGTGCCTTTGAGTGCGAAGGGGGTTGTATAATTCTGTTCCAGACCGTTCTGGACCTCCAGGGGACGCCCGACGAGACTCAGATCACCATTCATTACCCGCGGGAATAGCTCCAACGTCTTCGCCGACGAACTCGTTGCCGGGAGCAGGTGTACAAATCGCAGCAGGCGCTCCACGGGGTACACCGTGAGGAGGACCAGGCCGGAGATCACCACATCGAGGACTCGTTTAGCCGCCCGGTTGCTGAGACGGTGG
>DAINBR010000371.1:807-3332 GCA_036732865.1 Bacteroidota bacterium
GCGTATCCAGATCGTCAATACGGGTTTTGCCGATGATGGACTCCAGGCTGGTGGGCACGAGCCGGAAATTCACGCTCCGGTTATTGCTTCGCGCGATCACCGCAAGGATTGCGGTGTAGGGAATCTCCTCTGTTGAGAAAATCAGGTCTGTGATGCGGCGCTCGTCGACAACCTTTCCAACATTTTCGAGGCTTCCGACAATTTCCACGCCGTTAATCCTGTCGCCGATGCGTGCGCTACTCGTATCGATAAACCCTTGAACGTCATAGCCATCATCGACCCGTGCACGCAACCGGCGGAGCACTTCCTGTGCGGCGGAGCCCGTGCCGACGATCAGTGTGCGGCTCCCGAAAATCCCTTGATTGTGTTTTCCCGTTCCCAGGCGTCCACCGGCCACTCTCACCAGGACGCGCCAGCCCGGGAGCAGGAGGAGAGCCAGACCGCCGGAGATCACGGCCACCACACGGCTGAAGGCGAACGTCTTCACAAAAAAGACCATCGCAGCAATCAGCACATAGCTGATGATCACCGCAGCGGCGGAACGGCGGATGCTTCCGCGGTGTGTTGCATACACGCCGAGGAACGAACCCACCGCCAGCACCGTCGCGGCTGGAATCAACCACATCGCCGGATAGGCGTACGGGGGGAACCGGAAGAGATGTCCGAAGTACAGCAGCTCGGCGAGGATGAGGGATGCAACCACGAGCGCGCCGTCAACCATCGCAAACGGCAGCGGCCTCGCGGAACGCGCGATCACAGCGGCCGCGCCCCTCAACCATATGCCCAATCTCAGAAAGAACCTCCCGGCACGCAGTTGGCTGAAGTGCTTTTCAACAAACAGCTCCATCGCGCCGTAGAACACCTGTACTTCGTCAACATTGCTTCTGCGCGTGCTTTCCCCTTTGTAGTGCACAATCTGCGTCGAATGCACGTATGAAATGCCGAAGCCTGCCCGGCGGACCCGGAAACAGTAATCGAGGTCCTCGCCGTACATAAAGAAAGACTCATCGAGTCCCCCGACTTTCTCATACACGGCCCTTCTGAGCATCATGAAGGAACCGCTGACCGCTTCCACATCATATGATGCATCGGGGTCGAGATACGTCAGATTGTAGCGGCCGAACACCCGGGATCGGGGAAAGAGCGTACTGAGCCCGGAGATTTTTGTGAATGCAACCCAGGGAGTCGGGTAACTCCTCCTGCACGGGAGTTGGAATGACCCGTCAGGGTTCAGGATCTTGCACCCCGCGAGGCCTGTCCCCGTATGCGTGCGGAAGAACTCAAGCATCACACGAAATGTATCTTCCTGGACCACAGTGTCGGGATTGATCAGGAGCAGGTACTCCCCTTTCGCGACGGCAAGTGCGATGTTGTTCGCGCGGGCGAAGCCGAGATTCTCTTTGTTCGCGATGACGCACACGACGGGAAACTTTTCCCGAACCATTTCCACGCTTCCGTCGTCCGATGCGTTGTCTACCACGATCACCTGCCCGTCGATTCCCTCCAGCGCCCTGAGGACAGACGTCAGCGCATTCTCGAGGAATTGCCGGACGTTGTAGTTTACTATGATTACAGAAAGCGTCATAGCTTGCCGACGAAACTCATCACACGGAGTTTGAGGAGCATGAAGAACGCTTCATACACGATTGACCTCGACATTTTGGAGGCGCCCGATCGTCTGTCAAGGAACACGATAGGGATTTCCCCCAAGTGGAAGCCCTTGCGCCAGGCTTTGTAGCTCATCTCGATCTGAAACGCATATCCGTTGGAGCGGATCTTCTCAAGGTCGATCGCTTCGAGCACAGCTCGCCGGTAGCATTTGAATCCACCTGTTGCATCGTTGAGGGGGAGGCGCAGCAGGAACCGGGTATAAACGTTGGCGAAGTAGCTGAGCAGCAAGCGGTTGATGGGCCAGTTCAACACACGCACGCCGTTTGTGTAGCGCGAGCCGACGACGAGGTCGAAAATCTGGATGCGCTTCAGGAAGGTCGGGAGTTCGTTGGGATCATGCGAAAAATCCGCATCCATCTCGAAGACGTAGTCGTAGCCGTGTTCGATGGCGAAACGGAAACCGGCGACATACGCGGTCCCGAGCCCCTGTTTCCCCTGCCTGACGATCAGGTGCACGCGCGGATCTTTCTGTGCTATGTTCTTCACCAGTGCCGCCGTGCCGTCCGGAGACCCGTCATCGACAACCAGTACGTCCAGCGGGCCCTGGCGCAGGATGGCGGGTATGAGGATGGGGATATTCTCCGCCTCATTGTAGGTGGGCACGACAACCAGTGCGCGCACCTCCTTCTGGTCAGTGGCCGGCATAGAATCCCTTGATTGCATCGGTGATATGCGTGAGTTGATCGTCCTGTAATTCCGTGTGCATCGGCAGCGAGAGCACGTCTGTGGTCGCCTTCTCGGTCACCGGAAAATCTCCCTCCTTGTTGCCCGCCATGGCAAAAGCCCGCTGCAGGTGAAGGGGCACGGGATAGTAGACGGCGTGGGGAATCTCCTTCTGCTTGAGATACGAAGCG
>DAINBR010000372.1:0-3322 GCA_036732865.1 Bacteroidota bacterium
GCATTGCTGTCAGAGATGCTCATTTCCCCGCAACCTCGCTCAAGCACGGACCGGTGAGATTTTATCTGATCCGGCCGCCGGGAGACGGCCCCTTCGCCGGAGTATTGTTTTTCCACTGGTTGGGAAGCCCGCAAGGGAACCGGGAGCAATTTCTCGAAGAGGCGCTTCAACTGGCGAGAAAGGGTGTGGTGTCCATGCTCATCCAGGGGTATTTTCCCTGGCTGGAAGCGCCTGTGAACGGAACGATAGACCGTCAGCAGGTCATCGATCAGACGATTGATACACGGAAGGCTCTTGACCTGTTGCTCCGTGAATCCGGCCTGGATACGCAACGGGTCGCATATGTGGGACACGACTACGGCGCCATGTACGGTGCAATTCTTGCAGGTGTCGAATCACGGGTGAAAGCTTTCGTCCTCATAGCCGGCATGGGGAGCTTTGCTGACTGGTCGCTGAAATATTGGCCGTCAACCGCCGCAGCAGGAGACCGGGCGTATCGAGATGCTCTTGATCCGGTGGACCCCGTGCATTTTGTGCCTTACGCCGCGCCGGCCGCATTGTTGTTCCAATTCGCCAACAACGACAAGTATATCTCGACGGAAACAGCACTGGCGTTCAGCGCCGCAGCCTCACCTCCTAAGACCGTGCGATGGTATGATGCACAACACGACATGAGGGTCCCGCAGGCACAGAAGGATCGACACGACTGGCTCGCACGTCAACTCGGCCTCACACACCCGTAATCCACCCCACTCACATCACCAGGATACTCCCATGGCAACGGCAACAAGCGATCTGCTCACCGCAGGCAACATTGCAAAGCAACTCGGTGTTCCGGATGCAAAAGTGAAGAAGGCTCTGCAGCAATTGGCAATCAAGCCGGCGGCAAAGAAGGGCGTGTGCAGCTATTACACCAAAGACACCGTCGCGCGCATTAAGGCCGCGGTAAAGTGAACTGCGGGCGGAGTAAGTGAACAGAAGGCGGAGATGGGGCAGGTTGCTTCTGAGCCCCATCTCTCCTATCTTTCCGCACACATTTTGAGCTGAAATTCCCCCGTATGTACGTCCCGGGACGCGTATACACACTCGCGGTGTGCCTTCTGTCCGGCATTGCGTGCAGCCTGGCACAGATCACTCTTGAAGATGATCTGGACCGGCGTGTCACACTGCCGCGTCCTGCGACGCGCATTGTGTCGCTCGCACCCAGCATCACCGAGGCGTTGTTCGCTATTGGCGCGGGAGGCCAGGTCGTCGGGGTGACGGACTACTGTAACTACCCTCCAGAAGCACACTCCTGCCGCCGCATCGGCGGAATCATCAATCCGAGCATAGAAGCCATTGTCGGGTTGTCACCCGATCTCATCATTGTCAGCATGGAGGGGAACCAGCGTCAGGATTTTCTCACGTTGACCGGCCTGCAGATACCGGTGTTCGTGACCAATCCGCGGACGCTGGAGGCAATCAACTTCTCCCTCCGTCAGTTGGGTGCGCTCACCGGACACGCACACGAGGCGGCAGTGCTCGCCGACTCGCTTTCCCGGCGCATCACGCAGCTGCGCACAACCGCCGCCGGAAAGCGGACGCGTACGTTGTTCTTCGTTTCCGTCCAGCCACTGATGGCGGTGGGGAAACGGACTTTCCTTGATGAGCTGCTGACGGCGGCAGGTGCCGAGAATCTTGCTGCACCGGCGGGCTTGACATATCCCTCCCTCAGCCGCGAGATGGTTCTCACACAGGACCCCCAGGTGGTGTTCATTACACACGATGCACTCGACTCAACGCAGAGTATCTCCTCTCTCTACCCGGAATGGGCTCAGCTCACTGCTGTCCGCACAGGACATGTGTACCGCATTCCACCCGATCTCGTGACCCGGCCGGGGCCCCGCGCCGTCGACGGGTTGGCATTGCTCATCGCGTATCTCCGCACAGGACATCCATGACTTCACCTGCACACACCTTTGTTGCGGTAGCCGGTAACATCGGCTCCGGTAAGTCCTCCCTTACACGATTGTTGAGCCAAGCCATGGGGTGGCAGGCGATGTATGAATCCGTGGAAGACAACCCCTACTTGAGCGACTTCTACCGCGATATGCGGCGATGGTCATTCCAGCTGCAGGTGTATTTCCTTTCGAACCGGTTCCGCAATCACAAGGCAATCACCGAGGGGACGGCATCGGTGATACTCGATCGCGTTATATACGAAGATGCCGAGATCTTTGCGCGCAACCTGTTCGAGATCGGGAACATGGAGGAACGGGACTACAGGAATTATGTCGCCCTCTATGATGTCATGACGGAATACCTGCACCCCCCCGATCTGCTGGTTTATCTCCGGGCGGATGTCGGGACGCTTGTCCGTCAGATCGCACTTCGCGGCCGCGACTTTGAGCAATCCATCAAGAGCGAATATCTGGAACAATTGAACCGCCACTACGAGGCATGGGTCGGAAGATATGCGAAGGGGAAGCTGTTGATTGTGGAATCCGACAACCTGGATTTTGTCAACAGGAAGGAAGACCTGCAGAAGATCATCGGGATGGTACGCGATCGCCTGGCGTGACGGGCCTATTGGAAGAACATGCGGAACGCAATGATGACGAGGAATCCGGCAAAGATCTTCGTCAGGAGCTTTGCATCCGTCTTGTACGCCGTCCGCGCACCAAGCATCGCACAAGGAATTGAACCAAGAATCAGCGGCATGGCATGCAGGTAGTCGACATAACCGAGCGTGAAAGGAGGAAGGGAGCTATTCCCCCATCCGCGTACGACATAGCCGATGCCGGCCGCGCAGGCGGTAATGACAATCGTGGCGCTTGATGTCCCGAGGGCTTTCTTGAAGGGAAAACGGAACATGCTGTGCATGATCGGGATCGAGACGACACCCCCGCCGATCCCCGCCAATGCCGACACAACGCCCACGACCAGGCCGCCCAGCAGGAGTGCCGGCGGAAATGTGGCCGGCACTTCTTCCCCTTTGTGTTTCTTTGTCGACACAAGAAGCTGCACGGCGGCGAGGAGCACAACAGCAGCGAAAATCTGACGCAGTACCCGTCCATCCAGTCCTCCCGCAATAAGAGCCCCCCCGAGCCCTCCCGCGACGCTGCCGGCGCCGAGAAGCACCACCGCCTTCCATATGACCTGTTTGTTGCGTGTGTACTGGATTGCGGATGAACCGGAAGCGAAGATGATAATCAGCAGGCTGGTGCCGAATGCCAGATGTGTCGAGACGAGCGAGGAGACCGTCGTTGTCTGATAGTACAGCAGCAGGATCGGCACGAGGATAGTCCCGCCCCCAACCCCGACAAATCCCGCCAGACACCCG
>DAINBR010000373.1:0-3313 GCA_036732865.1 Bacteroidota bacterium
GAACCAGTGCACCCAGCCGATCATTTTGACAAAGTGTGTCAATTTTTGCCCAACTCTGTGCCCAAGAAGAAAGATGCACCAGCATCGGTGATAGGAATGTCGGGCGTCCTCCCTGTGCTGTCACTTCGTCTCTTCCTTCAGCCAACGGTCGAGCAATGCAAACGCCTTTGCCCGGGCCTCCTGAGGGAACGTGTGTCCACCGCGGAAGAAATACGCCGCGAATTGTTCACGACGCTCGTACAGATCGTAGATTGGCTCGATGCGAGGCACCACCTGGCTCCTGATGCTTTCGCCGCCGGGAAAGATTTCATCGTCGAGCGAAACGGAGAGAAAAAGCGCGCGCGGAGCGATGAGGGAGAGAACATAATGCCAATCAAAGGGGGTCTGATCCACTTCTTTGAGTTTGACATCCTGGAACGTTTGCAGGGTCATTACTCTTCCGCCGAGGAAGAAACCGAGCTTTGGCATCAACGCTGTGGCATGCGACCAGCGAAAAGTGTTACCGTCAGTGCGGAAGGGGACGAAAGCGCAGCTTGAGACCACGGCTTTGATCCGGCTGTCGAACGCGGCAGCAAGCAGCGATCCATACGCTCCATGCGAATGCCCGATCGCACCAATCCGCTCCGGATCGACTTCGTCCAGAGTCCAGAGATAGTCAATCGCCCGCGACTTATCCCAGATCATTTTCCCCGCAACGGACCACTCGTTGTGTCTTTCATAGAACGCGATGGCATCTCCATAGTGACCAAGCAACGGATTGTGTCTCTCGCCGAAGCAGATTTCATCCGGCGCGATGGTAACGTAGCCCCGCTCTGCCAGCTCGGGCGCAAATGCCATCTCGGGATTTCCATCGATGCCAGCTGCTTCGCGTTTACCGTACGGGTTCGTTTGGTGCGCGCACATCACTGCCGGGTGCTTCTTGACACCATCTTTTGGGAGAAAGACATAAGCAGAAACGTCCTCGCCGGATTCCACCGTGTAGCTGACCTTTCGGCGCACATACTTGTCAAAGTCTTTCTCATCCACGATTCTCGGATTGAGTTGGGGTGTGGCATGGGGGAAATCCCCCAGGACCTGCAACAGGAGATGCTTGATTTCATCCCGCTTTGTGACCCATTCTTCGGGTCTCACAATCTTGCGGCCCCCCATCTTCAACAGATCAACAAGCTCATGCTGTCCAATCTGACTGGACAGGTATCTCTGCGGCTTTGTCCCTGTGATGGCCTGCCATTTGTCCCAGCTCCATGCGTAATAGAACATTTCCTGGAACATTGAACCTGGCAATACCGAACCAAGCATCCCGCACAGTGCGGATGTACTCGTTTTCAGAAAATCACGTCGATACATGGAGAGAGACTTTCATGTGAATATATCCTATTCGCCCGCGCCGGCACTCCCCTCCTGGCGGCCTACGGCACTTCCCCTTCGCCGGAGCTTACAGAATCAGAGCTCCAGAGAGTCTGTGCGCGATACCTCAGATATGTCCCGTTTACCACGACATACGACAACCGGCCGTCGATTCTTTTCCTGATGAGAACAAACGAGGCGTCCGTTTGCACTGTGCCGTCCATATACGCCCCATATGCAAAATACAAGTTGTCGGTTGATCCAGCATTTTGGACGACGAAGTGTTGCGCGGAAAACCTGGCCGCCCGGGGAATGTCGTTGGCATCACGGAATGGGAAAAGGAGAACAGGGAACTGGCTGAGAGAGTCTGCCATGCTCACCTGATCAAACCTCACCCAATTAATCTCCTCCGTCTTGCCCGGCACCCGGTCACTGGTGCTCGCCGCCATTGCTGTCCCGCGTCGACTGGTACATTGCACCCCAACTGGAACGATCCGGATCCCGGGAGGAGATCCGCTCTCGAAGCCAGGACCGGAGCGGAGAAGAACAGTGGGAGAGTGAAAGTACCAGGAGAGAGTGTCATTCCCGCGGCTGCAATGAAGGTCATCCACGACGAACCAGTACGAGGGCTTCACGAACGCGATTTGTCTGCGATGGTGGACGCCGAATCGCCGGTATCCGTTTTCTTCTCCAGCGAAAAAGTCCACGGTGGCGGTGGATCCCCATTGAATCTTCTCTCCCCGCAACCCATCCCGTTCAATGTTGCCGTCATTGACGACAACCATGTTGTGTGCCCGCGACGACCTGTACCATGTGAGATAGAGGGAGTCGTCGTAGGTTAAGCCGACCCCTGCATCCACGGCGAGCGGCGTTCCGTAAGCATAGAGCTCGAAGTCAAGAAGGTCCAGGTGAGTGTGAAATCCTGCGGACGGGCCGTAATTGACCGTCAAATACAATGCATCCCGGGACCAGTCGCTTCGCATGACGGTGAAGCCTGACTCAGGCATATGGCGGGAGGTGTATTGCGGAGAGGCACCGCTGTCGCTTGCGAAAAGACTCAATCCGTCGCGCATGATTCTCTCCGGGAAGAGCCCTCGATGGCTATCATTGATGGCTGGAACCTCGCCCGTTGGAGTAAGCATGCTTTTCCACCATTCGAGCGTGCGTCCCATGGACGCACGGATGCGCGTCGCGGATTCCTGGTCCGCCCCGTATGCTGCGAGGAGGTACGCCAGGTTGCGGTAGTTCAGGTACGTAGCCATCGTGTAGTTTCGAGGGGAACGTTCCGAGTGGCCGCCATCGGGAAAGAAGTCTCGTTCCAGGTGTTCCATCATCCTTTGCAGTCCGATCTGTCGCCAATGCGCCGATTCGCGAAACTCCGGAAGCACGAGCGCGAGCTGGACAAGCATGTAGGAGCCGTGAACTTGCCAATTGCCCGGTCTGTACCCTTCCCACTTCTCCAGTTGATAAAGCCACCGTCCTGCGGCAAGGAATGTCTTGAGTAGCCGCATATGAGACTTAGCGCTTCGTTGCCGGCAAGGGAGAAGGTAGTACTCGATGAATGTCCGGTTCCGCATCCCCAGCCCGAGTTCATAATAGACAACGTCCAGCGAAGGAAAACCCCGGGTGATGGAGTTGCGCTGCTCGTACCACGTATTGAAAAGTTGATCGAACTTATCCAGGTATTTCTCATCACCTGTGAGTACCGAGGCCATGATAAGCGGACGGGACCAGGTCCAATAATGAAACCCGTATTTCCCCGACTGCCCCATGTCCCTGTTGAAGTCCACCTTTACTCCAAACGTGATGACACTATCTCCCCACGTCTTCATCGCGTTCTGCAATATCAGGTCTGCGCGAGCAATGATCGTGTCCCGCTCGTCCGGGGACTGAAGCGTCGCATCCCGGAAGTCCATCAAGGATTCCAGCAGGTCGGTATCCCGAAGAAGATGATCCATCGATGTAA
>DAINBR010000374.1:0-3307 GCA_036732865.1 Bacteroidota bacterium
GTTGTTCAACGCCCGATGGGACAGGGGACCCGTGCTCACAGCATGGCGCTCTGCGTGGTGATTGAAAGTCCGTTGCGTATGCTGCCAGATTCGCCCCCCGATTACTACCGCGAGGATGTGTGCACACGCTTCATGACAGAAACGCCTGTTGAGTGGGACGAGCTTCATGTGCTCCACGCACGCATCGGGGAGTACGTCGCAGTCGCGCGCCGAAACGGCAAGGAGTGGTACATCGGCGCGATCACCAACGCGCAACCACGGTCACTGGAAATCGATTGTTCGTTTCTTGAGAAGGGGAAGCCTTATGTGCTGACCGCGTTTCAGGACGGCGTCAATGCGGGGACACGGGGAACAGATTACAGGACAACAACAAGCACGGTGACTGCCGCAGACCGTTTCCCGGTGCGACTGGTTGCCGGCGGAGGATGGGTGGCGCGGCTTCGTCCTTAAACATTGAGTACCCGTGAGCTAGCCATGATGCCTTGACCCTTCAGTCCTTCTTTGCCCCGGTTGTTATCCACTCCCTGACCTGCTGTATGAACCACAGCTTTGGTTGTCCATCCTTCGGCATCCGGGCACCCGTGCCGCCCACGCTTAGCTGTGTTCCCTGCAATTTGTGCATGAGATAGCTGCTGTCGGGCAAGTTTGGTTCCACACGGTTGAGGCGGGGCACCTGACTGCTCGGCACCCTTACCAGGTTCGCGTAGCTTGAGTCTGTGGTGAGGGAGAGGTGCGCAGAGTCGGATTCAACCGAATGGCAACCGGGAATGGCACAGGTCTGATTCAATTCCGGTGCAATCTCAGAGGAGAATCTCACCGGAGGCGGAGGGGGATCGCACACAACAGATTCGTTGCATGAACCTGCGATCATCAGGAGAGCGGCGGATGGCATTGCCGTGGCAAGACGTCCGACAATTCTGGGCCACTCAAGCCCAAACGTGAAAGCACCAATGCCTCCACGTCCCAGCCGTGAACGCATTTCCAGCTCAAACGACAGCACTGCCAGCCGACGAAACTGCCGCTTGATGCGGAGTGCGATCTCCTTGCGCATTTGAGAAGCTAGTTGCACACAGCTGTCCTTTTCACCTCCTGCACGGGCGGAACGTGCCGCCACAGCCAACCGGCGCAGGTATCCAATGGTGTCATCATTCACATCTCTGATGAGCGATGTGACACGGCACTGAAGGTCGACAGATGACAACTCCGGGTAGAACCGCCTGAGCAGACTCAGCCGGTAGCCGAGATCCTGGACTCGCTGGAGGATCGAGTCATCCCCGAAGTGTCTTTCCCAGAGCACGTCCGCAAACAGACGGAATGTTGCTTCGGTGAGCGGGTCACAGATGCGGTAGTCAAACCCGCGATAGTCACCACGCGCGCGGCCTTCACGAATCATCCGTTCTTCCAGCGACGACCGGGCATACAGTTCAGTCCGCGCAATGTCGAAAGGAAGGCCGGTATGACGCTCCAGAAAATCCAGGTTCTCATCGAGCTCCTCCGCAGTGCTGTCGGGATGGAAGATGAGGAGGTTGAAACAGGCAAATACGCCAATGCGATCCAGGATTGCGAGCGCCTGCTCGTTCGCCTCCCTGCCACTGCGCCTGTTTAGGGTGTGCATGCCGATTTCGGAATTCGTTTCAATACCGAGATACACGCGGACAAGCCCCTTGGCCTTCAGGTAGCGGAAGAGAGGCTCGTCGACATTATCCGGCCGGCATTTGATGACGAAGGCGAACGGGGTGCCAATGCGCTTCTCTGCATCCTCCAGTATCGCCTGGCATCTCGTTACGGCCTCCTTGCGATCCGGGTGAATGAAATCATCGTCATGAAAAATGAATACAGTGACGCCCCGCTCTTCATGGAGCGTCACCATTTCCTGTACAACATTGTCAGGAGAGCGAAACCTGAGCCGGCCGGCCGGCACCTGCCGGTGCCATGCATGGATGGAGCAGAACGAACACGCCCCGGCGCAACCCCGGCTTGTCACCATCGGGGCACGGACAAATCCCGACGTGCGATGGGACGCCCGGCGCGCTGGAAACGGCAACGTGTCGATGGCCGCCGTCCGTCTGGGCGGACGGTGATGAAGGGAACCGTCAGTGGACCGCCAGGTGACGCCATCGAGTTCATCCGGGGGTTCGCCCCCGAGGAGAAGCCACCTTGCGAGTGCTACAATTCTCTCTTCGCCATCGTGATGCAGTATTGAATCGAGATGCGGTGTATCGCGGAGAATCTCGCTCGCCCGAAGGCTGGCGAAATGGCCACCGGCCGTAATGTGTCCTGAGAACCCCAGATGACGCAGACGCTCCCCGAGACATTGGAAATCGTGATAGCGCCGCTGCGCAACCAGCGAGAATCCGATCAGGCCGGGTTTATGACGGAGTGCCATGCCGGTGACCATGGGGATCTCGGTGCTGCTCTTGAATCCGACAATCTCACAATCATGGCCGGCGCAAACAAGGGCACTCTTCAAGTAGCCAAGTGAGAGATTCTCTTCGATTTCGGGACCAACAAGGACTATTTTCATAGGGCGAAGATGAATATTATAATACTGCGGATAACCGCGATAGTCAACCACCAATGAGGGTGCCGGTCATCATTCAAACTGGTGGCGATGTCCATACTCCTTCCCCGCGGATCAGGTTGCATACGCTTGTTTGTGTGCAGGCTATCTCCTATTTTGAGGCTTCAAACCAAAGGAGACGTCATGAAGGTTCTCTTCATTGGCGGAACAGGCAATATCAGCAGATCGGTGAGCTTGGCATGCGTTGAACGGGGGATCGATCTATCCCTTCTCACGCGCGGGACGCGGCATGTCGACATCCGTGGTGCACAACTCATTCGCGGGGATATGAACAAACCGGAAGAGATTAGATCATTTCTTGGAGAGAACCGGTGGGACTCGGTTGTCGATTGGATAGCCTACACACTGAAGGATATCGAAAGGGACATCGACCTGTTCCGGGGCAAAACAGGCCAGTTCATCTTCATCAGTTCAGCTTCAGCATACCAGAAGCCCCCGGTGCACCCCGTCATCACCGAGTCGACCCCTCTCTGCAATCCATTCTGGGAATACTCGCGCAACAAAATTGCCTGTGAGGAACGACTGAACCGGGCTTACCGGGACGAAGGTTTTCCGGCAACGATTGTGCGACCTTCCCTGACATACGACACCGTGATTCCCCTGGCGATCGGTGGTTGGACCGAATACACAGTCATCGATCGGATGAAGAAAGGTCAACCGATCATCGTTCATGGCGACGGAACATCTCTCTGGACTGTAACGCACGCCGAGGATTTTGCAAAGGGT
>DAINBR010000375.1:0-3289 GCA_036732865.1 Bacteroidota bacterium
CTTCATGTCGACAAACAGCTTGTCGCCCGGTTTCCGGGTGCCGAGGAACGCGTCATCCAGATACCAGCGGTGTTCGCGGACGTCGACGCTCGACCCGGCCTGCAAGGGCAAACCTCCCGCCCCCGGATCGAGATAATACGTCATCCGGTCTCCCGGAGTGATGATTCTGGGGCCCTCACCCGCCGCGATGCGTGCACAGGAGGGGTTGTGCGGCGGCACGACGTCGTGGCGCACTCCCTGCCGGCGCCAGAAATGCAGCAGTTCAGGTGCATACTGTACCATGGTCACCGCGACATACTGCTGTTGCCCAAGACACGACACGCAATAGCTCACCGTGCGGTCCGGCGACAACAGCACTTCCCGGCACAGGTCGCATTGCTGTGTCTGGGATGTCGTCGATGAGCTCAGATCGTCAACAAGGCGGGCACAGCGAGGAGAGGGGGAAAGCCCGCTCGTCGCACACACTTTACGCAAGCGCAGGTCTCGGGGGGGTGCAAGAATTTCCCTGTGAGGTATGCGCGACAGCGATGTAAACAAGTCAATGAGCAACGGCGCGGCGGATTTGCTCCCGACCAGCTCCGGGTTTCCCCGGTTGTTGACGTTGCCTATCCAGACGCCGATGGTGTACTCGGATGAGTAACCCATACTCCACGCGTCGCGACGTCCATAGCTGGTGCCTGTTTTGAAGGCCACCCGCGGCAGCATCAAGGCCGATTCGAAATTGTTCGGGAGATCCGGGCGCTCCAGGCCGGAGAGAATATCGGTCACCATGTATGCGGTCGCTGCGCTGAACATGCGCCGGCCCGGCGTTGCATCGACGGGATCATCCGCCATGTAACGCAACGGACGGTAGACACCGCCTGCCGGAAATGTGGCATATGCGGCGGTCATTTCCTCGAGCGTGACACCACAGCCTCCAAGAATCATGCTGAGCCCGAGGCGCGGCCGCTGACCTGCCAGTGACGAGATCCCCATCCCTCCGAGAAAATTCAGAAACGGCGACAGACCGGACTTCTTCAGGAGTCGCACCATCGGTACGTTGAGGGATCGTTGCAGGGCTTCTGATGCGTACACCGGTCCATTGTACGTACCATCGTAATTTTCGGCATAGAACCCTTCCGCGTCATAGGGCGTATCGAGCAACATCGTGCGGGGCGTGAGCATCCCTTTTTCCATCTCGATAGCGTAGAGGAAGGGTTTCAACGTGGATCCCGGAGACCGGATGGCACGCACTGCATCCACCTGCCCGCCGCACGCCACGTCGTCAAAATCTCCCGTCCCGGCATACGCACGGACCTCCCGGGTCGCATTTTCGACAACGAGAACGGCCCCATTGCTAACCCCGACGCGCTTCCATGTCCGCAGATGCTGTGCGAGCAGCGCAGCCACCCGCTGCTGCATATCGAGGTCGAGTGAACTCCGTATGTCAGGCTCATCCCTCGAGAGCGCCTGAATCCTCGCCGAGAAGTGTGGTGCTTCCCGCGGCAGCGTTCCGCGTAACGCACCGCCGGGCGTCGAACGGATGACACATGAATCATCCACCGAGATGTACCCCATCGCCTGCCACGCCGCCGCATGCCGGATGCGTGAGGCCTGGAGCTTGTCACCACACCTGTCGGGCCGCAAGTCGTTGGGATCGTTGGGAATCAGGATCAGATCGATGAGACGGGCAATGTTCAGCCGCTCGAGGGGTGTTTGATAATAGATCAATGATGCTGAGCGTAGTCCTTCGAGATTCCCGCCCAGGGGAATAGTGGAGAGGTACATTTCCAGCAGCTCATCCTTGGAATACCGCCATTCCAATTGCAGGGCCCGGAACATCTCGGCCAACTTGCCGGCGTAGGTGCGCTCTTTCGGCTCACGCATGCGTGCAATCTGCATGGTAATCGTGGACGCACCCGACACGCGCCTTCCCGCTCGCACGTTCTGCACGACTGCCCGGGCGATGGCAAACGGGTTGATGCCGGGGTGAACATAGAACCAGCGATCCTCCTTGGCAAGGAGCATCTGCTTCAAACGATCGGGGATTTCATCCGGGGAGGTGCGCAGACGCCAGATCCCATCGGAGGCGAGAAAGGCGTGTACGAGCTTGCCGTTTCTGTCTTCCACCACAAGCGAATACGGACGCACAGGCGGCGGGGGAAAAATCGCATCCGCGGCGAGGAACACACCGAGTCCCCCGATGGCAACACAGAGTGCACGTAGCAGCAACATCCGAAAACTTGTCGCTCTGAGCGTTTTCTCCACGCCTGACCGTCCGAAGAACATGAGAGAGAAAATTGCAGATCGGGAGGTTCACCGAATATAGCCAAGGCGCTCTGTGAAAGCAAGGAATGGAGAGAGCGGCAGCAGATGCCCCCTTTGGCTATTCACACGATTTTTCGTATACTCTCCCACCATCTCTTGGAGATCTTTCATGAAAGCCCTCATGTCGATTCTTGCCACGATCGTCATCTTGTCATCCGGGCTGGGACAGACTCCCGTTGACAAACTCGCCGATGAACTCCTCTTCCAGTCCACGGGTGCGCTCACTGCATGGCGTTATTCACCATCGTTCGCCGGCGACCCGACCTCATCACGCTTCGATGATCGATCCTGGCCGTCTCTTGCGCTCAACCAATCTCTCAGTGTCGACTCGTGCTGGATCAGAAAAGAGGTCACGCTTCCCGGGGCCTTCCTTGGCATGCCGATCCGAGGCAAAGTCCGCCTCCTGCTCACGGTGGATGACTATGCATATCTCTGGGTCAACGGCAAATCGATGGGGAAAGCGAATTGGGACGGTGAATTCGATCTGACGGACAACGCCCGCCCGGGGCAGCGGTTCGTTCTCGCCATCCGGGCCATTAACACCGGCGGCCCCTTGCGGCTTCTACGCGCCCGTCTTCAAACCGTGCCGGCTGACACGTTCGCTGCGACCGTGGAAGGCATTGCCCTGAGTCTGCGCGTGGGCCAGAAACTTCTTTCAAACGATACCTATCAGACGAACTCACGGCAACGATTCGACCCCGGAACGGACCTGGCCAGAACCGACCCGAAGCAGAAGGAACGCCTGAACTCCGCACTTCAACGCCTGGCCGCCACGGCCGACGTCAAAACACTCCGCACCGGGACCCGTGCACAGATTCACGAAACGCTTTCCCGTTTCCGCGCAGGGCTTGCACCCTTCCGCGAGTTCGCACAATCCTTCACGTTGTATTTCGATGCCAATGCCCACATCGATGCCGCGTGGCTCTGGCGCGAACGCGAAACGTGGGAAGTGTGCAAAAGAACTTTTTCATCGGTCCTCAAC
>DAINBR010000376.1:0-3266 GCA_036732865.1 Bacteroidota bacterium
CGCGTCAGCGCCACCAAGCGCCTAATAGGTCATCGAATACAGCACGATGTTCAAGAGACCCATCATCCAGCATGCCCAGGATCCCGCACTCACCAAAGGCGGCGTCGCTAATGAGGGCTATCCGTCGGCCTCTCTCGGCCTTCCCCCTATACCGCGAGTGGGTGAAGAGATCATGATCGCGCGCGATATCCGGCTGGCCGAGTACACCGGCGGGCAGTACCACGCGGCTCATGTAAGCGTTGCAGAGACGCTTGATCATATCAGGAATGCTAAAGCGAAAGGACTGCACGTCACCTGTGAAGTGACGCCCCACCACTTCACAATGACGGATGACGCCCTCTCCACATTCGACACAAACACAAAAATGAATCCCCCGCTCCGCACCCGCGAGGATGTGGAAGCGATGAAAGCAGGACTGAAGGAGGGAGTGATTGACGTCATTGCCACAGACCATGCCCCGCATTCGTACGACGAGAAAGAAGTCGAGTTTGCACAGGCCCCCTTCGGCATCATCGGACTGGAGACGGCCCTGGGGTTGGCCGTGACGGAACTTGTCCGGAAAAACATCCTCTCCCTCTACCAGCTTGTGGAAAAGCTTTCAACCAATCCCCGGCAGCTACTCCATCTTCCCCCAATCGCGGTCGCGGAAGGCGAGCAGGCGAATTTGACCCTGTTCGATCCGGCGGCAGAATGGATCGTGGACCCGTCGTCCTTCAAATCACGCGCCAGGAACACCCCCTTCGGCGGAACCCGTCTGTGGGGAAAGCCCATCGGCATCCTCAATAATGGTCTGGCGTTATGGTGTTGACCGTCCAGTAAAATAGACGCTGCATTTGCATTTATACAGACCCCCCCTGAGTTCTGCCGAAATTGAGGACTTCAGGGGGATTTGAATTACGGACGGCTATGGCACATTGTTTGAACTAAGCCTGGTGGAAATGTTAGACAAGGCGAGGTTCACATGAAAATGATCGGTTACGCACTCACTCTCCTGGCAATCCTCCTGTCCGGATCCGGCTGTCATGATTGGATCCAAGAACCGGATTTTACCGCTCCGATTCCTCCGAGGGGATTGTATACAGCCACCGGGGACGATTTCATCGAGCTGTACTGGGATAATAACCGCGAGCCGGACCTTGCCGGGTATGATGTGTACGTGAGCTCCAGCTACAACGGCCGGTATGAGCTGATCGGGTCGTCGGAAAGCCCCTATTACTACGACGACGGCGCAAGGAACGGATCGGTGTACTACTACGCCGTGAGTGCGTACGACTATGACGGCAATGAGAGCGAGTTGAGTACTGATGTTGCCTACGACATCCCGCGTCCGGAAGGTTATGATGTTACTCTGATAAATGCCGTCATCAATCCGGCCCAGTCAGCGTATGACTTCTCCAGATACCTTGTTGTGGCGGAGAATGACCAGTATGCGGACATGGTCTATGACGGCGCGAACGGTCATTACCGCATGAGTGTCGGACAGGACACCGACATTCAGGATGTGGGTCCGACGAATTCCATACTCGACATCGGTCAGGCCCCGGCGGGTGGATGGTCACCGACCCATGACGTGGCCCTCATGACCGGTCACACGTATGTGGTGTGGACCTGGGACGATCATTACGCCAAGTTCCGGGTTTCAACCCTCTCGCAGAACCGCGTGGTGTTTGACTGGGCATATCAGCTGATTCCTTCGAACCGGTTGATGAAGCGAAATGTCCCCTCGGTGCGCGGAGGCGGGCCGCAGGCCGGCGGTTGACGGCGCCGGTTGACTTTCGTCGCTCTTTGGCGTACTTTTTTTCTGCATAGGGGATACATGGTTAACATGCGCACCTTCATATGCGGTGTACTTCTGGCCGGATCGCCGGTGATCGGTGGTCCGGCCTTCGCGTTTGCCCGCTCACAGCCGCTCCAGGAGCCAGGTGCGGGAGCTGCGCTGGTTTTCGAGTCCGTGGAGAAAGGGATCGTGGCGGGATCGATTGCGCAGTTCTCCTCCCATCTCGGACAGCGTACGTACCTTCAGCTGCCCGAGTGCGAGGAGGCGCATTATAGCGCGCATCAGGCGTTCTACGTGCTCGACCTCTTCCTGCGGAGGCACAAGGTTCTTGCCGTGAAGTTCTCCAGGGTTGAATGTGCAGCGCCAAACCCGTTTGCCACCGGCAGCGTCACATACCTCTTTCAGGGAGTCCGGGAGGAGGCACACCTGTATGTCTCCCTCACCGGTGGGGGAGAAGACTGGATGATCACACACCTAAGCATCTACTAAAATCCGCACGATGCCCTCACCATCACACCGGATCCGCAGCTTCTTTGCCCAACGACGATACCGCGAGGCTGGGATTATCATTCTCCTCCTCTGCCTGCTTTTTCTGTCGCAGGGGATCCGTGTTGTTCGGGTGGCCTCTCTGGAGCGGGGATGGGAAAGCATCCAGGCGGAAGAGGCTCAGGCGGATGCTGCGATAGCCGTGCAGGAATTTGGTGACCTCCAACGCTCGGCCGGACGGATCGCGGTGGAGCTCGGGCAACAGCAGGGTGTTGCAGGTTATCTGCACGGCCTGCACAGCGACCGGCGGGCGCTCTTCGCCGCCGTCGCCGCTGCGGCCGAGTCGCACGAATGTGGTGTGGAGATTTATGATGCGGACGGCGAACTCGCCGCGTGGGGAGGATCCAGCGGACCTTCCATTGGCCCCGAGGTACAGATTGCACTGACCGGCCGGATGACGTCAATAGTCGTGAGGACTCCGGTCGCCTCACAATTGCTCGTGGTCTCACCTGCTCGGAACGCGGGGATGATCGTCGGCGTCGTTGCAGTACGTCAAATCGTGGAACTGGATTATCCTCTCAGCAACAGATTTATGGCATACGTCGGGCTCGCTGATCGCTTGGGGAGCCGCCTGGGTACAGTGGTTGAATTTGACTTCTCCGACAACGCCACCGGCCGGAAAGACGGACGCTGGCTCGCGGTCCCCCTCTATGGCATCGATGCCCGTCGCGTGGGAGCGGTGAGCGTTCTCCGGCCGGGTCGGTCGGCGGTAATCGAACGCCTCCGGGGCGATTTCGCCGCATTCGACACCGTGCTCGCTGTGCTCCTTTGCTTTGCAGCGGCCGTGCCCGTTGCCCGATGGCTTCTCCGGCGCAGAGGGAGGCTCGAGGGCGCGATTGGACTCACGCTGGCGCTCTGGGGCCTGCGGTACCTCTGGGTGTGGCTGGGCTTTCCCGGGCGTGTCATTCCCCACGGTATCTTCGACCCCGCACTGTTCGCCTCG
>DAINBR010000377.1:0-3222 GCA_036732865.1 Bacteroidota bacterium
GTGTGTTGCCGGGTTGTCGACCGGGATCCGTCCAGTTTCGGCGATCATCACAATGAACAGACCGGCGAAGGCCAGAAGATGGGCGGGGTTCATCATCGCCAGAGGCGATGCGGAAAGTCGTTCCACCACGATGCTGAGATTGGTAGAGCCGGCGGTGACCGATGCCGTGAATATCGCGAGCATCATTGCCGGTTCGACGATGGACGCTATTGACATTTCGCGACTCGACCCGAGCCCGCCGAATGCACTCCCCGTGTCCAGACCTGCTAAGGCAATGAAGAATCTGCCCAGGGCAAAGAGATAGATTACGGTGATGATATCCCCTACCCAGTGCAGGGGCACCGGCGTGATGACGGTCGGCACCAGCAACGCGATCACCAGCATGGATCCGAAAACCAGGTACGGCGTCGCTTGAAACAGCCAGGATGCGACAGAGGAGACGACAACCTCCTTCGTGAAAAGTTTGGCGAGGTCGAAATATGGCTGGAGGACACTCGCGCCACGCCTGTTCTGGAACCGCGCCTTTGTTTTCCTGACGACGCCGGTTACCAGCGGGGCGATGGCAAGCACCAGGACGAGGTGCGCAAGTGATGTCGCTATCGTCGTGACGATCTGGTTCATCGCGCGAACAGAAGGAGTATCACGAGAGTAATGAAAATATACGCAAGGTATGACTGGAGATGCCCGGTTTGAAGCCTGCGCATCATCCGTGCCGATTTCAGGACAACACGGCTGACCGGTTCATACAGGTATGTAAGGAAAACCGACTCCGTCTTCAGCTCATACCTCACCTCTGGTTGGAAATACGGTGATGAGACCTCGGAGATTTCTATCTCGTGCGTCGCCCGGTAGATGTTCGAAAAGATCATCCGGATCGGCTTGCTGAATCCGGTGGCGGTATACTGCATCCGGGGTTCAAGTTTTTCCAGTCCACACCCCCAGGTCATCGCAGCGCGTTTACGCAGTTTTCCACCGAACACGAATCCTATGCTGATCGGCACGAGCGTGATGGCAACCAGAAATCCGGCAAGCACCGCGGGGGCAATGCTCGTCGATGTGCTTTGGGGAATGGCCAGCATTCCTCCGTTGAGCGCAATCTGACCGGAGATGTTCGCTCCCAGCAGTGAAGCGGCGAGCGGGTCCAACACCGACACAACGAGTCCAGGCGCCACGCCAAAGACCACACACAGGAGGGAAAGCAGCCCCATTGCGGCAATCATTGTGGGAGAGGACTCGTGGGCGGTTTGCGCATGTACCGAGCGCGGGAGGCCCAGAAAGGTGATCCCGAAGGCCTTGACAAAACAGGCGGCCGCGAGCGCCCCCGTCAGCGCAAGGAGCGCCACCGTGAGCGGGACGGCAATCTTGACAGTAAGATCAGAGATCTGGAAGCCAAGCAGGAGCGCCTGAAACGTCAGCCACTCGCTAACAAACCCGTTCAGTGGAGGAAGGGCCGAGATCGCCACGGCGCCAATCAGAAAGAAAAAGGAGGTCCACGGCATCTTTCGGACAAGACCTCCCAGGTCCTCGATATTCCGGGAGTGTGTGGCATGAAGGACGGAGCCTGCACCCAGGAAAAGGAGTCCCTTGAATATGGCGTGATTCAGAACGTGGTACAGGCCCGCGATCAGGGCAATTGCGGCAAGAGGTTTGCTCCCCAGTGCAGTAAAAAGCAGCGCCGCGCCTATGCCCATAAGGATAATGCCGATATTCTCAATGCTGTGGTACGCCAGCAACCGCTTCAGATCGTGTTCCATGAGTGCGTAGAGCACACCCAGCACCGACGAGGAAACGGCCACCACGAGGATAAGCACCCCCCACCATGCCGGAATATCCGGCCCGAGGAAATCAAAGAACACACGCACCATGCCGTAAATGCCTGTCTTGATCATGACGCCGGACATCAACGCCGAGACATTGGATGGTGCCGCGGGGTGCGCTTCCGGCAGCCATATATGAAATGGAATAATCCCGGCTTTGATACCGAAACCGACGGTAGCGCAGAGAAACACCAGCGACCGGACCAGTGCAGGCATGTGTGACCCGGAGTCCTTGAATGCATCAAAACTGAATGATCCTGTGTACGTATGCAATGTTACAAACATCACGAGAAGGAAAGCGGTCCCGATGTGCGTCATTACTACGTAGAGCCATGCAGCCCGCCGGGCAGCAGGCTCCTCATGCTCGTACGAAATCAGGAAATACGTCGTGAGAGACATCACCTCCCAGGCAAAGAGAAACACTACCGCATGGCCTGCGATGACGACGCCCACCATCGACAAGAGAAACCCGTTGTACAAGAAGAGAAGTGTGCCGACGGCGTGCCGCGGGGACAGATCTTTCGTATAGCCGAGCGAGTAGACCGAAACGGAAACAGCAAGAAGTGAGATGATGCCGAGGAACAGGGCGGAAAGACCGTCTACATGGAGTATGAGTGACCCGAATAGCGGGGTCTGTCCCAGCTCAACGTGCAGCGGTGCGCCGGACAACAGAATGGTAAGGGAGAGGAGACATCCTGCAATAGAAGAAAGCAGCGCCAGCGTGAACCCAAGGTTCCTGCCGGCGGTGTTGAGCGACGACTGGGAATTAGGAGACCGCCGCCCTGCGATAATCAGCATTGCCGGAAGCAGTGCTCCGAGAGAGTACCCAATTACAATACACAAGAGAAGAAGCGACTCCAACGAGATCCCTTCAAGCAAATACACATCCGCAGTGCCGGAAGATTTTGAGCGTTAAATATACATATCTTCGCAATATCACACAATGAGTCCATCAGTCCTTCGGCTTCGCTACGACATCAACCTCCACAACGACCTTCAGTGCTTTCCCCGGCGCTGTGAACAGGTTCTTCGCCTCGTAGGTAGCGGTCACGGGTCTCGCAAGGGAGACAGAATTGCTCTGCGCGTGGACCATGAACACGGCTGTGCTCCCGGCAGAGAGCTCGATCTCAGGAGGGAACCATATGCTCGAATCAGACTGGACCAGTACAAGAGAGTATGGAAGGTCGGAATTGTTGGTCACCCGCGACATCCCCGGTGCCTTCCCGGTAAGAGCAAAACTCTTGGTGCTGAAAGAAATCGACTTTTCGAATATTTCCTTCAACCACCGTTCCTCGCCGAACAGCTCCCTCCCCCTCATTACCGCAGTTCGCCGCTCAAGAATGGCCTCCTTGATGGAGGCCGCGCTACGCTCCCGTGCAAAGACCAACGTGATCGGACGGAGCCG
>DAINBR010000378.1:0-2034 GCA_036732865.1 Bacteroidota bacterium
CCCGGTTCAGTCCTTGCACTGCCGCGTCCTGGGCAAGGAGTTTTTCCGCCACGAGTGCACGCAGTGCCCGGACCTTGGCACTGTCGTGTTCCTGGGGACGGTCCTTCCCGGGAAACGGCATCAGTTCAAGGCGTTCAAGGAAGTCACGCGCGGAGATGACAGCAGTGCCAATTACGGCGAGTGTATCACTCGGGATTGTGCCGCGCTGAGCGTGCACCGGTGCGGCAACACAGGTGATGCCGCAGAGGACAAGGACGATGAAGCGCATAGAATACCGTGGTTCAGAAGGATGTGGGTCTTTGTTAGCCGGGGTTCACGCCGACCGCCTCGTGCAGGCGGGGAACTTGTGCGCGCTTGGTGACGCACGTTTCGCGCAGAACCAGCTCCGCCGGCAAGACGACATCCTGTTCTTCGCGCTCCTCCGGGGCGGTGATGAAATCAAGTAGCATTTGCGCCGCTTTCGTCCCAAGCTCATGGGTAGGCTGTCGCACGACGCTGATGGCGGGAGACAAAAACCGCCCCACATCGCTGTCACCGAAGCAGATCACATCGATGTCATCGGGAATCCGGATACCGAGGGTCTTGGCGGCTTCGTAGATGCCAAGGGCAACAGGGTAGGTTGCTGCGAGCACAAATTCCGGGAGGGGACGGTTGCGGTACAACTGCATCAGTCCCTGGTACCCGTCTTCCTTGCCGTATCCGGCCTGGACAACCCATTCGCGATTCACCGGGACGTCGTATTTGGCGAGCGCATCTTCAAAACCGAGAAAGCGATTCTTCCCGATATTCACGGTTGGATTTCCCCCCACAAATCCCAACTTGCGATAGCCGACGGTGAGAGCCTGCTCGGCCGCCATGAAGGCGCCTTCGCGGTCGGCGACAAGCACACTGCTGAACCCGGGCAGAGGCGGCTCCGGACGCCGGTCAACAAACAACAGAGGGATGCCAAGCTGTTTGATCCACTGAAAGAGCTGGGGATCATGTGTGGATTGGGAGATGGAAATGATGATGCCGTCAACCCGCATCGCCACAAGCGTCTGAAGGTGTTTCTTTTCCCGTTCTGCGTTTTCCTGCGAGACCATCATGATGGTTTCGTAGTTCCGCTCGAATGTCGTATTGTATACTCCCTCAATGACGGCACTGAAGAAGAAGTGCGCGACTTTGGGGACGACGAGCCCGATCATATGAGAACGCCGGGAAGAAAGGCTCCGCGCGATGATGTTGGGCGTGTAATTCAGTTTCGCTGCGACTTCTCGCACGCGCAGCGTCATCTCCGCAGAAATATCGGGATGTCCTCGAAGAGCCTTGGAAACCGTGACCCGCGATACCTTCAACCTTTTGGCGATGTCGTCAAGCGTGGTGTGCGAACGTCTTCTCATGGTGGGCCCCTCGCCCAGGCGGGATAGCAGCGTTACCTTTATCGATTACTTTACGTTGCTACAGTGTAGACGTTTTTTGAGAGATTGTCAAGCAGGAATTTGTGGGGTTATCCCCTTTGTTCGTTCAATTCGTCAAGAAATGCGACCGCTCTGCGCAAATGGGGGATCACGATGGACCCGCCGACAACGAGGGCTACACTGAAGATTTCATGGAGTTCCGCGTCCGTCACACCCAGTTCCTTACACCTTTGCACATGATAGGAAACGCAATCATCACACCGGAGCACCATCGATGCGACGAGTCCCAGCATCTCCTTTGTTCGCGCATCCAACGCTCCCGGCTCATAGGCAAGCGTATCAACGCCGAAGAACCGCTTGATTGTCCGGTTATCCGCTTCAAGAATGCGCTGATTCATCTTGCTCCGGAACTCATTGAACTCCTTCACGCGACCGGCCATACGTCCTCCAAAATGGTCCTCCACCGTCCCTATCAATGTTCCGCAGGAGAAACGGGCCTCTCAATGTGCTCCTCAAACACGAGGAGAAACGATGTTCCGCCCTGCCGTGAAACCGAGAGCGATCCCCTCAGCTGATCTGTCAGGGTGCTGACAAGATGAAGTCCGAGGGTATCCGTGGTCCCCACATCGATCGACCC
>DAINBR010000378.1:2044-3202 GCA_036732865.1 Bacteroidota bacterium
GGGAGCCCGATCCCGTCATCGACTACCCCGAGAATGTACTTCCCCTGTTCTTTGGAAAAGCGTATGATCACCGTTCCCGCGGGTCTTCCGACGAATGCATGATGCAGGGCATTTGTAAGCAACTCGTTGACTATCAAGCCGCAAGGAATCGCCGCGTCGATCCCCAGGCGCAAATCTTCCAGCTCAAGCCGAAGGTCAATGGTCTTTCCGCTCCTGGCATACGACTGGATCAGGCCATTGGTCAGGCGGCGCAGATAATCGGTGAAATTGACCCATGCCAGATCCTCCGATTGGTAGAGCTCTTCATGAACGAGCGCCATGGACTTGATGCGAGCCTGATTCTCCCTGAGCACAACCTGCACTCGTTCATCGGATATCCGGTCCGCCTGGAGATTCAGAAGGCTCGTAATGACCTGCAGGTTGTTCTTGACACGATGGTGCACTTCTTTCAGAAGAACCTCTTTTTCACGCAGCGATGCCTGCACACGTGCCTCGGAGCGCTTGCGCTCGGTGATCTCGCGAGCAACGCCGACCATCGCCACGGGCTCGCCGGCATCGTTCCGCACCATTGACGTCCAGAGCTCCACCGGAAAAGTCTCGCCGTTCTTCCGGCGGTTCATCAATTCTCCCACCCATCCACCGCTCTGCGCTTCCGCGTGGATCTGTTGCGTACGATCGAATTGTTCGCCGCTTGATCGCAATATCCTGATGTCCCTCCCCAGGACCTCGTCTTCGCTGTATCCGTATGTGTCGACGAATGCCTGGTTGACATAGAGGATGTGGTTCTCAAGGTCCGTAAGGATAAACGCGTCCTTCGCACAATTGAGTGTAAATGCAAGCAACCGGAGTTTGCGCTCGGCCTGCTCGCTGTCGCGTCTGGCAGTCGCCTGCTCCGTGATATCCTCTCCCACAACCAGCAATCCCTGGACCTTCACGGCTTCAGTCACTTGCGGTGAAAATGTCATCCGCATCAAGCGAACGGCGCCGGTCTTATGGGCGACCGCGAAAGTGTCGGCGATGGCGATCTGCCGTCCCACCACGGAAGCCATCATGCCCACCAGACGCGCAAAGTCGTTGGCGTTATCCGCGGCAAGCAGCGACGTGATGGAACGCTTGCCGACTACTTCCTCGGAAGTGTAGCCGAAGAGCGTTTCAGCA
>DAINBR010000379.1:0-3199 GCA_036732865.1 Bacteroidota bacterium
GACGCGTCTTGCGGCAGCCCGGTCCCGCGATCACCGCCGCATCCTCCAGCTGAATGCGGAATTCCACGCAGTGGTCAGCAACGCTTCAGGCAACGAAAAACTCATTCAGTACATCCGGGTTTTGCGCAGTCAGGCGCTGCGCTACAATTATATCTATCTATCTGTACTCTCGCATCTCTCGGCCTCTCTCAGTGAGCATGCCGGCATTCTGGATGCCCTCACACGCAGAGATGGCGATGCGGCGGAGCGGCTGGTGCGTGCGCACGGCGATGCCGCAGGTGCCGCGCTGTGCGTGTTCATCGAACAACAAAAAGCCTCACAGACGTAATCCGTCCTTTAGGTAGCAGGACTATCTCAGGAGCAGTCATGGCCACACCCCGCATCAAAGTCGCTGTCGTCGGATACGGCAACGTCGGACGTTGTGCCGTCGAGTCCATCCTGGTCGAGCCGGATATGAAGCTGGTGGGAGTCGTCGAGGTGCCGGCGTTCATCACGAAGCAGGACCGGTTGACCGAACGTGACCCGATCGGCATGCAAAACGTCAAGCTCGCGTCTGACATTGAAGACCTCGGCGCCATCGACGTGGCAATCGTCAGTTGTCCATCGCGTGCGGTCTGCAAAGCCGTGGAACCCATCCTTAAGCGCGGCATTCGCACTGTAGACAGCTTTGACATCCACCATGAAATCCCCACGCTTCGCAAGCAGCTTGATAAGGTTGCCCGAGAACACGATACGGTGTCGATCCTTTCCGCCGGCTGGGATCCCGGGGTCGACTCGGTGGTGCGGGGGTGGTTCCAGGCCATGGCGCCGCGGGGGATCACGTACACGAACTACGGGCCCGGTCTTTCTATGGGGCACTCAGTTGCCGTGCGGGCCATCAAGGGCGTGCGCGATGCCATCTCCCTCACCGTGCCGGCAGGCATGGGGATACATCGCCGCATGGTCTATGTCCAGCTCGAATCGGGCGCAAAGTTTGAAGAAGTCGAAAAGGCCATCAAGACAGATCCGTACTTTGTGAAGGACCGCACCTACGTCTACGAGGTGGATGATGTCGCCTCGCTGATGGACACTGGCCACGGCGTGCTGCTGGAGCGGAACGGTGTTTCCGGCATTACCCACAATCAGTCGATGCGCTTTCAGCTCAAAGTCAACAATCCCGCACTGACCGCGCAAGTGATGGTCTCTGCTGCACGTGCAGCCATGAGACAGAAGCCCGGCTGCTACACCATGATTGAGCTGCCCGTCGTCGATTTCCTGCATGGCGATGTGGATTCCTTCGTCACAAAACTCGTATGAGGTGACCATGGGCGATCCCTATGCGCAGAAGATGACCAATCGCACGTTCTTCGCCGCCAAGGCGGACGTGAGCGGCAGGGTGGTGACGGTGCTACGCGGAATGCTGGAAGCGCGAGCGCTCCATCTGATCGCGCCCATTTCACGGGCTTTTCCCACCGGGACAATCGTCGAATTCATCAGCACCGACGAATCCAACGCCGTACCGGGCGCGACCGTCGACCGCATCGGCTACGTGGCATTCGTCGAACTGACCGCAGGCGGCATCCTGCTGGTCGGCGATGCCGTGCAAGTGGATGGGAAGGTGATCGGAACGATCGCCGGATATGACGATACACACATACCGAATCATCAGAACATTATTCTCAAAACAGAAGGCCGGGTTACCGGGGAAGGCCTCGGCCTGCGGCCGGGGACGCCCGTCCTCATTCACGGCTTTCAATCATAACGTATTCCAGAAAGGATGTTCGCAATGGCACGACCGTCGTTCAAATTCCAGATGTACAAGCGTCTTCAGGCAAACCTGCCAAAAATCTACGCCGAGGCAAAGAAGGCCGCGGAAACACTGAAGATGCCGGCGGAGCTGAAAGGCGCAATCGGTCTCACCGGCGCTATCTCCGGATGCCCATCTCCGCTGCGTGAAGATATTGAAAAAGCAATGGCGGCCGAATCGCGCAGAGTCGTTTCGCTCAGTGTGTACGTGGACCAGATCCGAGAGATTGTCAAAGGCGTTTACGGTGACGACTATGATGCCGCTCCGGTCAATACCTGCGAAGGCGGCCTCTGGGTGAGTTTTGACTGTCTTGTGTCCCCCCCGTTTCAGGGGCGTGGTGACAACTACCGCACACGGTACATTGCTCCGTGGGAGCGTCACATCCATCATCAAGGCGGCTACGGTCGTCCGTACCCCCCGAAATTCAAGGATATCCTTGCGGATCGCGGCAGTACAGCCGGCGAGCTGGGATTCTATGGGAAACGCCAGCACAATCTCGACACGGTGTTTGTACCCCTTCCGGGAGCCTCCTATCCCGTGCACGGCATCAAATACCATCCCGTCCCGTTGATGAAAAACGTCGATGCCAAGGCTGCGATTGCTGCAATCCGGGCTGCGGCGAAGCAGCATGAAACGCTTCTGGGCGGATTTGCCTCGATCGGGTATGATACACCGGGATACGGCTACGGCACGAAGGACGCTGATGGAACGCCTCTTCTGCAAAAGGGGATCGCCGAAATCGCCGCGTCATATGATGTTCCATACATCATCGACAACGCCTGGGGCATACCGATCATCGGCAACAGCATAAAGAAGATCGGCGCGGATGTGATGATATACAGCATGGACAAGGCCAGCGGTTCACCGACCAGCGCATTGATCATCGGCAAGGAAGAAGTCATGGTGCCGATCCGCCGTGCTCTCGGCTACCACGGCGCCCGGTTTGGCACGACGACGTCGTACGGCAAAGCTGCATACGTCACCATGGATCCAGGCAAGGAAGGCCTCTCCGGCCAGGTGGCGGCGCTCAAAGTACTCCGCGACAAGCCGGAAGTCATGACGAAGCCCATTGACGAACTCTATGACATCGTGGTCTCGGAATTCGGGAAAATCGACTCTCGCATCCGTCCGTTTTTCAAGATCGCCAAGAGCTACAACTCCGGCGCGGTCGAGGTGAACTATGAAGACAGCTGGAAAGACGGGAAGCTCGGCATTCCGATCTTCTCCATCGAAGACATGTACTCCGGGACAAACATCTTCCAGGACGGCATGAGCCAGATGGGGATCATTCCCACGATCGCATACGACGCAAACATCTTCATCTCGCCCGGATTGGGCACGACTGACGAGCATGGTCAGCTGATTCCCGAGCTTGCCCGGTGTGAAATCGAGGATATTCCCGGTGTCCGGGAA
>DAINBR010000380.1:0-3197 GCA_036732865.1 Bacteroidota bacterium
ACGAACGGTTTCGTCCGTGTGGCCATGAACCTCGCAGAGCTTCGTACCGTGGCGTCGTACGTCAGACTCACCATCTGGGCAATTGGGCTGGGCATCACTGCGCTGATTGTATTGCTGAGTCTCCGGGTCGCGCGCCGGATCACCAAGCCGATACTGGACATCGCTTCGACCGCGCAGGCGATCAGAGACGGTGATCTGGGCAAGCGCGTCACGGTCTCGACAAACGACGAGATTGCTTCGCTCGCCACATCGGTCAACGAGATGGCAGAACGGCTCAGCAGCGATATCGAAAGGCTTACGAAGCTGGAGCACGTGCGCAGCCAGTTCCTCGGCAATGTGTCCCATGAATTGCGCACTCCCATTTTCTCCATCCAGGGCTTTCTGGAGACCCTCCAGGACGGAGCGGTCGACGATCCCCAGGTGAACCGGCAGTTCCTCGATAGGGCGCACTCCCAGGCCTTGCGCCTCAACACGCTGCTGAACGATCTTATCGAGATCTCCCGGATTGAATCCGGAGAAATGAAAATGAGTTTCCGGTATTTCGACCTGCGGGAATTTCTTGAACAGATGGCCGAGGAGATGCGTCCGCACGCCGAGGCCTGTGACTTGAGCTTCACACTGGAATCGCAACTTACCGGCGATGTAATGGCCATGGGCGACCGTGACCGCCTCCGGCAGGTGATCACCAATCTTGTCAACAACGCGGTCAAGTACACGGAGCCCGGGGGATCGGTGATCTTGCGGGGGATGATTGCGGAAAACAGCTGCAGGATTGAGGTGCAGGACACCGGATGCGGCATCCCTGCCGAGCACCTGGACCGGATCTTCGAGCGCTTCTACCGGGTCGACAAGGGGCGCTCGCGCGACGTGGGGGGCACAGGACTGGGATTGGCGATCGTGAAACACATCGTCGAGGCGCACGGCGGCACCATCGGCGTCACCAGCAAAGTCGGTGTGGGGAGCACATTCTTCTTCTCGCTCAAGCGATGAACCTTCAAATGGACGTGGATCGTGCTGCTATGCGGGAGTGCATACGCCTCGCGCGGAACGGTGAGGGATCTGTGAGTCCCAATCCGATGGTTGGCGCCGTCCTCGCTAAGAACGGTCGTATCGTTGCCAGAGGGTTCCACAAGGCATTTGGCGGTCCGCATGCTGAAGTCGAATGCCTTGCGACATACCGCGGGGGATTTGACGACACAACGCTGTATGTCAATCTCGAACCCTGCACACATTACGGCAAGACTCCCCCCTGTGCCGATTTGCTGGCTGCCACACCTATCCGGCGCATCGTGATTGGGATGGCCGACCCAAATCCGCTCGTGAGCGGTCAGGGAATCATGCGTCTGCGTGCCTCCGGGAAACAGGTGGATGTGGGGATACTGGAGAACGAGGCACGCGCGTTGAACAGGCATTTTGTCACCGGGATCACGCACAGGCGTCCGTACGTGCACGTGAAGATCGCCCAGTCTCTGGACGGCATGATTGCTTCTTCGCGCAGCAGGCGTCGGTGGATCAGCGGTCCGCCTGCACGTGAGCTTGTACACAGATGGCGCTCTGTGTACGATGCCGTGCTTGTCGGTGCGGGGACCGTGCGCGCGGACGACCCCCGGCTGACCGTCAGGTTTGAAGGGGGGAGGAATCCGGACGCGGTGGTAGTCGACGGGAGCCTCAGAGTCCCCCCGGATGCACGGTTGTTTCGGAACTTGAGAAACCGTCGCGTGTTTATTTGTACGACGCGTGTGGCGCTTGAGCACAAGCGGCGTGTTGCATCGCAGCTGCAAAAAGCCGGCGTCGTCCTGCTGCCGTTTCCGTCCCGCGGTAGAATTTCGCTGGCGGCGATGCTCCAGTCGCTCTACTCTCTCAATGTGGGATCAGTGTTGGTGGAGGGTGGCGGGGAAGTGTTCGGTCAATTTCTCCGTTCGCATCTCGTCGATGAAATGACCGTCTTTATAGCGCCCATCATCATCGGTGACGGGGTACCGGTGTATGCTCCCGGCAAGCCGCCTGCACGACGTGCGGGATTTGACAACCTCAGCACAGGGATGATCGGCAAGGATATCATGGTGAAATGGCTCAGGATGGAGGAGTGATTGTGTTTACCGGGATCATTACCGAAATCGGATCAGTCCAGAGTGTCGAACGCAGGGGAGGCGGCATCCGCCTGACCATTCATGCGCCGCGAAGCGCCGGGGAGCTGCACGTCAACGACAGCGTGGCGGTGAGTGGGGTTTGTCAGACGGTGGTTACTAGTGGCGGCGCCACCTTCCGCGTCGAGGCAGTGGAGGAGACCCTTCGAAAAACAACGCTCGGTGAGCTGGTGAGCGGGTCGCGGGTGAATCTCGAATTACCCCTCCGTTTAAGTGACCGTCTAGGAGGGCATCTTGTTGCCGGACATGTAGATAGCATTGGTGTTATCAAGGAAATCGAAGTACAGTCGAGCAGTCAGCTTGTCACGGTTTCGTATCCCCGTGAGTTCTCGAGGTACCTGATCCCGGTCGGGTCGATAGCGGTGGATGGCATAAGTCTGACCGTTGCCAGGCTGGAGGGGAGCACGTTCACGGTCTCGGTGATCCCCCACACGCTCGAAAACACGACATTAGGGAAGGTCAGGACCGGCACTCATGTGAACCTCGAATTTGACCTGGTTGGGAAGTACATCGAGCGGATTGTGATTGAGGGGAAGGAGAGTCCAACGAAAGAAGGGATAACTCCCGAAAAGCTGGCGCGTTGGGGCATTGGCACTTGATTTTTCGCGGGCTGTTTCGTATAATAGTTTCTCTACAAACGTAAAGACGGAAATCCATGTTCACGTTCCTGATGGTCCTTGAGGTGATCATAAGTGTCCTGTTGGTCCTGGTCGTCTTGATGCAGTCGAGCAAAGGCGGCGGATTAGCGGGCACATTTGGCGGCGGTTCGGTCGGCGTAGTATTTGGGGTTCGCCGCACGACCGATTTCTTGATGCGTGCGACGCAGATCCTAGCGACGGCATTCCTGGTGCTGGCGCTCGTCATCAACATATTCTTCCTGCCGCGAGGGGTATCTGAAGGCGATAGCGTGCTCCAGAACAATGCGAACCAGCCAGGTGCGACGACTCCGCAGCTGCCGCCGGCGCAGTCGCCAGTGAGTGCGCCGTAGATTCAATGCACCCATGGCTCAATTGGTAGAGCAACTGACTCTTAATCAGTGGGTTCCAGGTT
>DAINBR010000381.1:0-3191 GCA_036732865.1 Bacteroidota bacterium
AGTCCGACTGGAACCGTTGCTGTTGGTACAGGTTCTGGAAATCCTGCTTGGCTTCTTCGAAGGATTTCGGCGGCCGGGCATTGGTGCAGTGCACGATGTGATAACCGTACGCGGTACGGAGAATAGGGGACGTCTTGCCGGGTGTCAGCTGGAATGCTGCTTCGTCGAACGGTTGCGGCCACCGTCCGCGGGAGAACCAACCGAGATCTCCTCCCCGCCCGCTGGATCCACCGTCTTCGGAATTGCGCGCTGCCAGCTCTGCAAAGGGAAGGCCCTTCGCGATGCTGTCCTGGATCGCCAGTATCTTTGCGTACGCCTTCGCTGTGTCCTCCGGCGACGGATTCTGGTCGGTGAACCGGATCATAATATGGCTTGCCTGCAGCTCGCCTCGCGAGGGTTTCCGGTCCGTCACCTTGATGATGTGCACCCCGAAACGGGTCTTGACGGGTGTCGGTGTGACTTCGCCGGTCTTCAGCGCAAAGGCGGCATCTTCAAACTCCGGCACCATGCGTCCGACAGAAAAATAGTACAGGTCGCCCTTGTTCTGCTTCGCGCTGGGATCCTGCGAGAATTCGACGGCGAGCTGACCGAAATCCTTGCCCGCCTTGATTTCCGCGATGATCTCCTGAGCTTGTCTCAACACCGCCGCGGAGTCTTCTGCCTTAGCCTCCTGGCGGTATGTCAAGAGAATGTGGCTCGCGCGCATCTCTTCGAGGCTGCGGTCGTACATCTTCCGCACGTTGGGCATGACAATCTCGCGGTCGGTGAGGTAGGATGCCGCAAGACTTCCCCGGTACTGATTGATTTCGCCCTGCACTTCGGGGCGTTTGTCCAGCCCCTGCCGGTAGGCGTCCGTGAGCTTCAAGCGATATTTAACCATGAGATCGAGAAACCGCTCCCGCTCCTCCTGGCTGACGGTGGTGTCAATACTGGCATCCCCATTACTGCGGGTATACATGTTCTCGAAATCCGTGAGCGTGATGGCGTTTGTGCCAATCGTTGCGACTACGGATTCCTGCTGTTTTGGAGCGCATCCATTGATGTTCATGAGAAAGGCAACCGCAATGATGCCGAGACCGAAGAAAGGGCTGCAAGGGAACGAAATGCTGTGCTTCACGATTGTACTCCCTGTGGTGGACGTCTTGATACAAGTTGCAGAACTTATAGTTACGGAAAAACGGCGAATAATTCAACAATCCCGCAACTCATCGGTGCAGTTTTGCAAGGGATGCCTCAAAATCCCGCACAATATCAAGAATACCTTCAAGGCCGACCGAGATCCGGATCATGCCGGGTGTAACGCCGTGACGGCGCAACTCCCGGGCAGTCATTTGCACGTGGGACGAATAGACGGGAATACTGACCAGCGTTTCGGTCCCGCCGAGGGACATGGCATTGACTCCCACGCGGAGCGCATCAGTGACGCGAACGGCACTGCGAAGTCCCCCTTTTACCTCGATGGTGACCATGCCGCCGTATCCCCTGCCTCCCGCATCGACCATCTGCTTCCGGGCAATCTCATGTTGAGGATGCGAAGGGAGTCCGGGATAGAGAACGCGCAGCACACCGGGATTGAGTTCGAGCGTGCGCGCGAGCGTGAGTGCGTTTTCGTTCTGCCGGGCCACCCGCAGTTCAAATGTTTTCAGACTGCGGAGGAGGAGGAACGCCGCGAAGGGATCGGCACATCCGCCGTAGTACTTCATTTGCGTGTGCGTCTGTGCAATGAAATCCTTTGAACCGGCAACAACGCCGGCGATGATGTCAGAATGCCCCCCGAGATATTTTGTCGCACTCTCAATGACGACGTCCACACCATAGCGGAAGGGATGCTGGTTGAGGCTTGTAGCGAAGGTGTTGTCGATCATGATCAGAATCTTCCTGCGCACGCGGCGTTCCGCCTTGCGGACCGCAGTAACCAGGGCTTCGATGTCCACAAGACCGAGCGTCGGGTTTGTGGGAGTCTCGAAGTAGACGACCCGTGTGGTTGCATCGATCAGTGCATCCATTTGCTCGAGGTGGTCAGGGCGGACATAGCGGACAGCGATACCGTGGCGGGGGAGGATGTCGCGGAAAAGGCGGTAGGTGCCGCCGTACAGTGCCGGCGTACTGACAATCGAGTCCCCCTCCCGGGCGCCCGCGAGGATCGCAGAGCTGATCGCCGCCATCCCCGAGGCGAGCAGCAAGGCTTTCTCCGATTCCATGATCAGCGCAAGCCGTTCTTCCGCGGTACGTACTGTCGGGTTGTGGTAGCGTGTGTAAACATACACGTCAGGATCGCCCCGGGCGTACCGGAGCGCATCTCCCGAGTCGTCGAAGCGGTATGTTGAGCTTTGCACGATCGGGGGAGCAACGGGCGCCCGGTGAGGGAACAGCTGATCGCCGTGGATGGCACGCGTGGCGACCGACATCGATCGCGGGTTGAGGTTTTTCACAGCGGATCGTTTACTCATCAGTATCCTCGCTGGGGTACGGCAGTTGGGGTTCGACCATCAGTACATCTTCGCGCTGGAGCACGACACTTCCAGCCGGGGCACCTTTGGGCTTGTGGACATACTTGCGCCGGGTCACTGCCACAGGGACCATCGCTGCGGTGCGCATTTTGCTGTAGTATGCGGCGATGGATGCGGCCTGGCGGATTGCGCGTTTGCCGGGCTCTCCCCGGCCTGTGGCCACCCGGAGTATCACATGGGAACCGGATGCCCCGCGTGCGTGAAACCAGAAGTCCTGCGGCTTTGCATGTCGGAGGGTCAGCAAATCGTTGTTGGCGCTGCTCCTTCCCGCCCACACTTCGAATCCTCCCTCGACAACAAACACCCTGAACAGCGGCCGATCCTGATCGTCGGCAGGACTCTGTTCCCGGGGATTGTGCAGATCGTCGTGATGAAGTTCCATATAGGATTTCAAGTCCTGTCGTGTAACAACGTGCTCGAGTTCGCCGAGCAATGTTGCGCTGCGTTCCATCCGGGTGCTGTAGACGGAGCGGCGTCGGCCGTCAAGCTGACGGGCCCGCTTGCTCGTCTTTGCTTTTTCAAAGTAACGTTGTGCATTGTGCGAAGGCGTTTCGGTCGGCACAAGGGGAACACGAACCTCTCCGTCCGGCCCGGAAAACACCGCATGGTCCGAACCCCGCTCGATTTCCGGCAGATGCTCCAGTATTAACGAGCCGTACCGCTGGTATTGTTCCGCCCGGT
>DAINBR010000382.1:0-3135 GCA_036732865.1 Bacteroidota bacterium
ACCGTTGCTCGCGCATGATCGTACGGACGATTGCCATACCGTCCGCATCCAGGTTGGCCATGGGTTCGTCCAGGATAAGAATGCGCGGGTGATGTGCCAGGGCGAGTGCATACTTCAGACGTTGCTTCATTCCGGAAGAAAACCCGTGCACCGGGTCCGCCCGATTCGGCTCAAGGACAACACGGGCAAGGAGGCCCGCATAGACGGACCGATCGCCGCGCTCGCCGCGCAACTACGCGGCAAGCATCAGATTTTCCATGGCGGAAAACTCATCGTAGACCTGCAGGTACGGTGCGACCAGGCCGAAAAGTCCCTTCCGGTCAAATTCATTGAGCTTCCCTGTCCCTTCGACAACGACACGCCCCTGGCTTGGACTCAGTACTCCGCACAGGATTTTTACGAGTGTGGACTTCCCCGCGCCGTTCCTTCCTGCGATCATAAGCGTTTCCCCCTCGCCGACGTGAGCGTCGACATCGCGGAAAACGATCCTGCGGTTGAAGGACTTACCGAGTTTGTGCGTGGAAAGTTGCAGGGCCATGGGTTACTCGCGCACCACGGGGATCTTGCCTGTGACTCTCCCCCCGGGCAACTCGATCACAAACAGATAGACACCTGTGGAAGCGAACGTCCCGTCGTTGGTGCGCCCATTCCAGGTGAACATCTGTCTGCCAAGGTGGGCGGTTGAAGAGATGCCTGTCATGCTGGCCACGAGATCGGCAGAAGCACTGAAGACGTACAACGAGCCTACCAGCCTGTCCACACCATCCACGGGAATGTAGACGTACGGCGTGGGGCCGGGGTGAAACGGTATTGGGAAAGGGCGCTCGCTCGAGAATGAGGTCGGGTCGATGTACGGCCGGACTGTGTCACCCAGGTAATACGTTCTCCAGAGGCTCATGTCTGCCGCGTCCAGCTTGGTGAAGATCCCGATGGGGGTGCTCTTATACGATTCGTCAAGCCGGGTGGAGCGCAGGCGCAATGTATACGGGAGCACCGGTATGGTGGCCAGAATGGTCCCCGCGAGATCGACATTGCACATCATCACCGTCATCGTGTCCGCGCTCCGCACCACCTGCACATAGTGGGTCCCCATGCTCCCCAGCGATCCCGGTACGTCGCGGGAAGGTCCAGCGAAATCCACGGGCGACTGGATGATCTCGGGATAGTCTGCTGCATCGGCATAGAACAAGCCGGGCTTTGCCCGTGAGCCCGTGAAGTAGTTCCAGATCGACCACTCGGCATAGGCTCCGGCAAGATCCACCCCGTGTTCGCGGAGTGTCTGGTCGATGGCCAGCTGGGGGCGGAGGAGCCTGATCTTTTCCCAGATTTCACGCATGACGTCGATGCCGAACCGTTCACTGATGTAGTGACCCCAGATGGCCCGGCTATACATAATCATCTCGCCCGACGTGAAGGGGGTTTCGGGAGAGCGGAAGTGGCTCCAGACAGCCTTAAGATAGTTATAGTAGTCGTTTACTTCGGTGTAGACAACATCCTCCATCCATGTGGATGTGATTTCATAGAAAAACGGGTCCTCATCCCAGTAGCCGTAGTTGCCGATCTGGATCGCATGATGCAGCTCATGTGCGATGGTCACTTTGAAACCTGGTAGGCCGCGGTTTGGTTCGGGACGCACGAAGACAAAATCGTTATCAATGGTTATCCATGAGGCAGCGCGTCCGCCGGGAGCAGTCGATACGTCCGGGGTGGTAAAGCCGTACATGGCACCGAGTTCCATCACATAGATATCGTATTCCGGACCGCCTCCCAGAGTACCATCGCTGATGGGGGCCGGGTAGTGCAGCGTTCCGGTTTCAACCGGCACAACGTGGGAGAGGATAGAGATAATGGAGTCAACGCAGGCGCGGGCCGTGCCGGGTATGCGATTGCCGACGGGATCGAGGAGCGCGGGAGTGTTGTTGCCCACGGTATCGTAGTGCACGCGGAAAGAGCCGGTGAGGGTGGAGGTTTGCAGCTCGGGTCGGGCGAGGGAGCGCTCCAGCTGGGTCAGACCCCTCGTGTCGCCCGATGCGTCAGGGGTCAGTCCCCTACGCGCTTCGTGCAGTGCATGGAGGATGATCGGGAAGCCGCACTTGATCGGTTCTTCCTCGGGAGGGACCAGGTCCACAGGGATCGGAAGCGACGTTACGGGCATAAGGCGGGTAGGTTGGTCCTGCGCAGCGCTCTGCACGCAGAGGGCCGACACCGCGATTGCCATGGTGAGCATCGATTTCATGGGAGGAAGCACGGGCCGGAATTGGTGTTATTTCGCCTGCCGGCGGCGATTCAGTCGTATCGTGCGTCGCTGCAGGGCTTCATCAAACCTGCGCCGTTCATCTTCGGTCTCCGGTTCGACGGCCGAAACGTCTTGTGGAATCCCGTCGCTATCGATGGCAACGAAGGTAAGATAGGCACTGTTGGCGCGGCGTTCGGGCAGCTGCGCATTGCCGTGGGCGGTGACCTGTACGCCGACTTCCATTGAGGTGCGGAACGCACGGTTCACCGATGCCAGCAGGGTGACCACCTCGCCAAGTTTTACGGGGTGATGGAAGCTCAGCTCATCCACCGATGCCGTGACGCAGACCATGCCGCAGTGGCGCTGAGCAGCGATGGCGCCGACGATATCGATCCAATGCATCAACGTGCCGCCGAGCAGGTTCCCCAGCTGATTCGTGTCGTTGGGCAGGACAATCTGCGTCGTGGTTACCTGCGATGCGCGGACCGGCTTTGCGCGGTTCACAATCCCATCCCCCTTCCTCCCCTCGCGGTGTCGCTCTTGACCGAGGGAGACGGCAGGTTGCGGTCAATCTCCGCTTTCAGCTCATCGATGCGTCCGCGTAAAACGCTGTTCGGATATTTATCAATAAATTTTGCGACTTCCACGGCTGCGTCGGAGTACCTGTTCCTGCTTATCAGCAGCTCTACCTTGCCGATGTACGCCAGAGGAGCATACTCGGTGTCGTGGTATTTTTCGATTACATCATCGTAATAGAACATTGCCGACCGGTAGTACTCCATGGTTCTATACAGACGGGCGGTATCATACTGCTTCTTCGCCAGCCGGTCCGTCAGCTCATGAATCTTCGCATCGGCATCCGCTGCATTCGGATTTGCAGGATAGTATTCCACAAAACT
>DAINBR010000383.1:0-3123 GCA_036732865.1 Bacteroidota bacterium
CGAACTGCAGTTCAACGATACCCCTGCACAGCTTGTCGGCAGCCGTAGATTTGGATTGATCAAGTATGTCATCGATCTGATGTACCGGGCCCGCATGGGTGTGTCTGCTCAGGCACTGGGCATCTCGCAGGCAGCCTATGGGGAGGCCCTGGCGTACGCGAAGGATCGCGTCCAGTTCAACAAGCCCATCTACTCTTTCCCGGCGGTCTCCAACATCCTGATCGACATGCGCGTTACGCTCGAGATGAACCGGTCGTTGTTCTACCGCTCCGCCCAGTCCGTTGACCGTAAAGAAAAGCTTGAAGAGCTGATTGAAAAACGGAAAGAAGAAGGGCAGTCAGTCACCGACCTTGTCGCTGAACTCCGGCAGGCCACTGCACTCGCGGGTTTGCTCACGCCGCTGACGAAGCTGGTCCTGACCGAGTCGGCAAACAAGATCACCTACGATGCACTGCAGATTCACGGCGGTACGGGATACATGAAGGAGTTCAGAGTCGAACGCCTGGCGCGGGATGCACGCATCACCAACATCTATGAAGGCACATCGCAGCTGCAGATCGTTGCCGCCATCGGTTCGGTCATCAACGACATCATGCGCCCCCACTTTGAGCGGAAAGAAGCTCAAGAGTACCCGGGCGGGCTGTCCCCGCTGGCGACATCTCTGAAGGAAATCCGACAACTGTACATCGACAGCCTCCGCCTGGTGGTCGACCGTAAAGACAACAGTTTTCAGGATGTTGCTGCAAAGGATCTGGTCGAACTCTACGGATATCTCGTGATCGGCTATCTTCTTCTCGATGAGGCGGAGACCGATTCACGGAAGGTGTTCATCGCGAACCGCTACATCCTGGGTGCGCTCGCGCAAGCAAGACGCAACGCCGAGTGCATCAAGAACGGCATGTTCGCCGATCTTCTTCACGCGGAAACAATCCTGAACGTCTAACGGAGGCGGTCTCAATCCGGTCCCTTCACCCCCGCCTCCATCTCTTTCAGAAACGTGATTCCCGCCCGCACGAACGCCCGTCCGTCTGGACAGAGGTTGTGGAACATCCCCCGTTGGTAGGCAAAGTCATCCAGTCCTGAGTTATACCCCTCCAGCCCGATATAGCCATCAAAGCCGATTTCGCGGAGCGTGCTGAATATTTCTGTCCAGGGGAGGATTCCACCTCCGGGGACACCACGGTCGTTCTCACAGGCGTGAAGGCCGAACAGGCGTTTTCCGCACGTTCTCAGCGCGGCGGCGTAACTCCGGATTTCAGTGACGCTATGGTAGGTATCGAAAAGGATGCGGAGACCGGGATGATCTGCGAGATCGATCAACCGGGCAAGTTGCTCAGGTGTGTTGACGAGGTGTGTCCGGAAGTGGCTCATGGGTTCGAGGGCAATGACAACATTGCGGTTCGCGGCGTACTCCGCCAGTGCATGAAGCCCTTCCGCTGTCCAGCCGTACTCGCCGGAGGGGGGGCGGCGGCGCTTCACGACTCCCGGGTGTCCATACATGGCGCCGGCATAGGCGACAGCACCCAATTCCGATGCAGTGTCGACCTGCCGGCAATGCCATGAGAGCCCTTTGGCGCGATGTGCGGGATCATCGGCGGACAGGTCGCATTCCAGCGGCCACGCTCCCCCGGGTCCGATGATCAGTTCGATCCCCAGAGCTGACGCATGCCGGCCGGTCCGGCGGAAATTAAAGGGGACATCGTCACCCACGGAGAGCTCAAATATGCTCAAGTCGAGCTCTTTTGCCAAATCAAGCAGGTGGAGATCGTCGTCAGACCACCGGCTCGTGAAGAGATAACAGTGTGCACCGTATTTCATATTTGTTCCGTCACAACCACGATTCGTTAATAGATGAATCATAAAAAGGTAATGCCAGGTCGGGCCAGATGCAAGGATGGAAATCTTCCCAAATCTTTGGCTATATTGGGAAGACCAAGGTAAGATTTCCGGCCAACAAACGATATCTCCAAAGGAGGATTTATGATACGCACGCTACTCCTTGCCGCAATGATTACTACGGAAGCCACCTGGTGCATCCCGCAAGATACCCGCGGTGTCCCGGTCGGCGAAGGCACACTCGAACAGTGGTTGCCGGACCAATCCCCGCAGGAGATCGGGAAACGTGTGGCCCGGCGTTTCGTCGAAACCCCGCTGGCTTTCTCAGTCCGCGGCAAACCCGCAAACCATATCACCTACCCTGAAGTGTGCACCTGGTACGGTGCTCTGCAGTTCGCCCGGCTCGCCGGGGATACGGCCTTGCAGAGTGCGCTCATCCGGCGATTCGAACCGCTCTTCGGCGAACGCAAAGACCTGGTCCCGCTGCCTGACCACGTTGACATGACCGTGTTTGCCGCTGTCCCGTTCGAGATTTTTATGCAGACCAATGATGGACGCTACCTCGATATGGGGAAGGTGATGGCTGACACGCAGTGGGCGGAGCCCTTTGGACAGAGGGCGAACGAAGAATCGTGGGATTATTATCGCAGCGGCCTCACATGGCAGACCCGGATGTGGATCGACGATATGTTCATGATCACCGCAGCACAGGCGCAGGCATATCGTGCAACCGGCGATCGCCGCTACATAGACCGGGCCGCGAAGGAAATGGTCGTGTATCTGGATTCACTGCAGAAGCCCAACGGGCTTTTCTATCATGCCCCCGATGTGCCGTTCTTTTGGGGGCGGGGAAACGGCTGGATGGCGGTGGGAATGAGCGAACTTCTCCGCTCTATGCCCCCGGTCAATCCCCATCGCCCGCGCATCATGGAGGGGTACCGGACTATGATGGCTTCGCTATTGAAGTATCAGGATACAGCGGGGATGTGGCGTCAACTGATCGACAAGCCGACGATTCTCATGTTCAATTATTTTCGCTGCCCTGGGATTTGTCCGGTTCTTATCAACAGCATGGTTGAAGTTGTGAACCAGATTCAAATGGAGCCGGGCAAGGACTTCAGGCTGATTGCCGTGAGCTTCGATCCCACGGACACACCCGAGCTGGCGCGCCAGAAAAAAGCCAATTACCTGAACCAGTTGAGACGGCAATTCTCCCCGGATACATGGCACTTCCTGACGGGCAGCGCAGAAAATACCAAGGCGGTCGCCGATTCCGCAGGCTTTAAT
>DAINBR010000384.1:0-3106 GCA_036732865.1 Bacteroidota bacterium
CCGCCGTGCCCGCCCTCTCCCTGCCACACGGTGACATCGTATCCCGCGCCCCGAATCGGGAAGATCTTTGTAGATTCCCCTCCGGCTTTTATGCCGCCCTGGACTCCGCCATCGCCTGCGACATATATCGTCTCTTCGATTTTGTGTTCGAGGCGTCCCTTCGTACCGTTGAAGATGACGTAGTACCCTTCCCACGAATTGAACGCATTGAGCGAATAGCTCATGGTTGCACGCGTACTGTATTTCACCAGCACGTTCATAGTGTCTTCAATGTCGATCTCCGGTCTGAACACGCAACGGTCTCTGAAGTACCCATCATAGTGCTCGTTGTCCAGGTACAGAGCCTTGAAATTCGGATTCGCCGCGAGATCCAGTTCGAACCCACATTTCTGTTTTTCCGGACACGTACGGCATCTTTCGTGATAGCTCGACAGCCCAAACCGTTTCGCCATTTCCGGAATGTAGAACTCCTTTTTGCCCATTGCGCTGACAGCGACAGGTACCGCAGAAAGCCACCAGTTCATCAGGTCGAAATGGTGCGTCGCCTTGTGCAGCATTAAACCGTTGGAGAACTGTTTCATGCTGTGCCAACGCCGGAAATAGTCGGCGCCGTGGTGTGTGTTGAGCATCCAGTGGAAGTCCGCGGAAAGCACATCGCCGATAACCCCGTTCATCAGCAGATCTTTCACCTGCGTTCGCGGGGGAGAATAGCGGTAATTAAAGCTTACGGTGACTTTCTTGCCGTATCGCTTCTGCGCCTCGAGTATCTGGCGGCATCTGTCGTCGGTATTGGTCATCGGCTTTTCCGTGATGACATCGCAGCCCAGCTGCATTGCGCGGACAATGTACTGATGATGGGTGCTATCCACGGTCGTCACTATGATCGTATCAGGCTTCGTTTCACGTATCATCAGGTCAAAGTCTTTCGCGTCAAACACGGGGATCGTTACTCCCGTTTCCTTTTTCGCGAAATCCTGGGAGAGCTTCAACCTGCCGCGATTGGTGTCGCAAAAACCCACCACCTCGCTCGTATCATGAAACATCCGGTAGATACCCGCTTGCCACATACGTGTTCTTGAACCAACCCCGACAATTGCATACCGCTTCCTGGAACCCAGGGAAGAGTACGTTTCTGCAAAGGCGTTGCCACCGAGGACTGCCCCGGCGCCGGAAGCAGCGGCTACCTGGAGAAACCGTCTGCGCGTGATGTCAGGCTGGTGTCGATCGTCATTCGTATTCATGGGGGCTCCGTACAGTTATGGTCGTCGATACATGGTCCTCTGGGGAGAGGCCATCCCCACGCGAAGAAGAAGACCTCGATTCCAATATACGAATTGGATCGATCTGACGGGGATAGGCCGGATCAAAATCGAATTATCGTGGAAATTCCCGCAAAAACAAGAAAAAGAAAAAAGCCTGACTTTGAAGTCAGGCTTATTCCCGGACGTAATTGTCGGGCTTTTCGTCAAACATAATAGTCAGACTCTAATGTCACCCAACGGGATCAAGAACACAGTACCTTGGCGCTCAACGGACGAGCAGAAGCCTCTTGACCTCCACAAATGTGCCTGCCTGCATTCTGTACAGGTAGACCCCGCTTGAGAGACCCGAGGCCTCAAATGTGACCTCATGATACCCGGCCCCTTGCTCTCCTTGGACAAGCGTCGCTACCTGCTGACCCAGAGCATTGTACACTGTTAGCTGGACGGTTGTCCTTTGGGACAGGCCGTAGCGGAGCGTTGCGCCGGTGACCAGCAGATCCAGCCTCCCGTCGTTGTCGAAGTCTCCCCAATCCAGCGACCCAAACCAGGTCCCTTCCAAGTCCGCACCGATATCCAGGAATTTTCCATCACCTTCATTATGATAGATCTTCGTTGTCGGATTGGATCCGGTTCCGAAATCATCCCCTCCGGACACCGCAATATCGACGAACCCGTCGTTGTCGTAGTCACCAACTGCAACTGCACTGACGGACACCGGCTTGAGTGACGTCTCAATCTCTGTGAAGCCCCCTTTTTGATCGTTGTGGTAGACGGCTGCCACAGGTCCACCGTAACCCGCTCCGGTCACAAGCAGATCCTGAAAGCCGTCGTTGTCATAGTCAAACCAGATCAGCCCGCTGGAATTGACAGCGCGGAATCCCGCGGTGCCGTTCACCGGATGGTAGACTTCGTCAAAACTGATGACGCCCCGCGACATTGCATTGTGGAAGAGGCGGGTCTGGACCCCCCAACCATACCCGCTGATCACGACATCCATGAATCCGTCATTGTCGTAATCCGCCCACGATACCGCGCTGCCCCACACGCCGGGAAAAGGCATTGGATCTACATAGAACTGTCCGTTGATCATGCGATAGAGTCTCGAAGCGAACGACTGCCCGAGATCCGGAGAACCGTTCATGAGCAGGTCGACGCGCCCGTCATTGTCGTAGTCAATCCAGGAGACGGCGCCTCCGGAGAGGTTGATGAGCTGGGCACCGATATCGACGTACTTGCCGTTGTCGTTCCGGTACACTTTCGACGCCGGCTGACTGTGGGTGGTATCGAGCGCTCCCTGGACGGCAATGTCAATGTCCTCATCATTGTCCATATCTGCCCAAGCGAGTCCCCGCTCGGAAATGATCGGACAGATCTGTGCCTCGATATTGGAGAATGATTCGGCGTTGTTGCGATAGATGCCGGAGACGGGGCCATTCTCAGACATGCCCGCATAAGGATGTCCAGCCGACCGTCATTGTTATAGTCGAACCAGATCGCGTTGCCGGCGATGACGCCGGGGATCGGCAGGTCCTGTTTGACCCACGCAATACTATCCTGCAGCGCACCACTCCGGGGGAGATGCTCCCCCGCTGAAATCCACGCTGTGCAGACAAGTGTCAGAACAAGAATTCCTGTTACATATAGAGGTTTGGTTCACCCTTATACTCATCACAGGAGTGGTCCCGGGTATATGGGATGCATGGTCAGGTCATGAGCTGTACGCTGGCAATGTACGGAAGAAAAGTGCCATTTTCATGCCAGGGCCCGCCGATTTTCAGATCCTTGACATGTCTTGCCAGCCCCACACGGGGGACAAATGTCCTTATTTCAAAAGCACCAACCTG
>DAINBR010000385.1:0-3092 GCA_036732865.1 Bacteroidota bacterium
TTCTCCCGTCAAGATGTGCGGGGGCTCTGGATCCAGGATGAAGTTGTACCGGTCACGAAACTCCCGGCATTTCATTTTCGACTCTCCTCCTTTTCGCGATTGACGATCAACTTGTGCAGGTGAAGTCTGCCACGGTGTAGCACCACCGCAACCGTACCTGGACGAAGCTGCATAATGTTTGCGATTTCCTCCAGGGATTTGCCTTCATAGAAAAAGAGCGTCGCCGCGATCGCCTCTTTCTGGGGAAGTTGCGAAATGAAACCAGCCAGTTCAATTCGCGTGTCGCGTTGAATGTGCAGCTCTTCCGGGTTGGAGCGGTCATCCACTATTTCCTCACCGGACGCCCCTTCATCAAATGATACCAGATCTGGAGAAGCCTTCCTGCGCAACGAGTAGCATTTGTTTGCGGTGATTCTGTGGATCCATGCGGCCAGCCGGTTCTCTTCTCTGAGATCGTCAAGTCCGTGGTACACTCCGAGAAAAACATCCTGGGTCACTTCCTGGGCGAGGCTTACATTGCCAAGAAGCCGGAGGGCTTGCATGAAAACCGGTCTATGGTACTTCTTGATGATCTCGTTGAATGTTGCGTCTTTGTTGGGCACCTGGTCTGCTTCAATTGTGAAACCGACGCACCCCCTCCTATACTGATAGTCGCAAGTTATAGTGATAATATTACACATGAAGAAAAGAATATTTTCACGCGCCTGACACACGTGACTTTCTTTCATTTTCTCGCTGAAATCGCCGTTTTTGGATCGGTTATATCTGAGGAAAAATAAATATTCTCCGACCTGTAATATTCTCGGCCTGAACGGCGTCTATCAGATAGAGGGGTATGCAATAGCCAGGAGTCAAAACCATGGACTATACAGGATTGGCCATTGCGGTCGCAATCATCGTGTACGGCGTTCTGGCGTATCGGCACCGCGAACGGGTGTACTGGGAGACGGTCACATACCTCCGTCGGGGAGAGCGGCCTCCAGAACGGACACCGAGGATGGAAGTCTGGAGACTGGAGACAACAGGGGCGATCGGGCTCGCGGCGTTGGTGGTGGTGGTAATACTTGCGAATGCAGGTTTTCACCACGGCGGACGGCTCAATGCAGCCATGGCCTCGGTTGCGTTGGCATTCTCTGGACTATTTGTTTTGCTCTCCTGGATGTTTCTGCGTGACCTCAAGAAATACCGGGAATCCAAAAGGACGGTCCCGGGGGTGAGACCATGATGACTCTTGGAGTACTCGTCGTGGCCGTGCTGGTCTCGATTGTTCTGGATCGTCAGGAGCGGCGGCACCGTTTTCATTTGAGCCTGGAGTATGAACACCTCGGATGGGAAATGCCGGTTCCGAAACGAAGAGTCCCAAGATCTGAGGCGATCCTCAACATCATGATGGGGACCGGTTTTCTGATTTTCGGCGGCATCGCACTTCGTGCGCTCTGGCTTGTTGAATCCATCGGCATGCCGATGGGGGGGCACTACATTGCGGCACTCTTCTTCGCGGTGGGGATCGCGCTTGTTACCCTGGGGGGGAGGGGGCTGAGAGAGAGCCGGAAGCAAAAGAGTTGAAAGGAGAAGTCATGCGCTCTCTTCTGGCTTCCTTCGTTTATGGAGGTTCGCCCTCTGGACTCCGGCGTCGGGCGAGACTCTAAGAGCGGAGCGGGGCCGTATGTGGAGACCAAAAAACCCCTGCTTGTGCGTAACTTTCCCCTCATCAACAGAGCATCCCCCACATGAACTGAACAACCGGCCCGGCAATCATCACCGGGCCTTGACTTCAATGCACGGGTGCCGCTGGTTTGATAAGATCCTGGTACATACGTTCGGCGATGATCCCGTTCCCCCGCTCGCTTATGTGGCAAAAGTCCAGATAGATCGGTCCAACCCCGTCAAAGACGTCGCTCAGATTGTGGAAGTGCGGGTTCGCACGCAGCGCGGAATCCGCGTCCACGAGTCGGAACACTTCGTCGTAGAGCGAGCGGACATAATCCATTTTGGTGATTTGAGTCTGCTCGTAGGGTGACGGATCGCGCCTCGAGAACACGACAGGCTGCCAGTAGACCCGGTAGTGAAATCCATAGTGCCTGCTCAGCGCCTCAAGAATCTCAAGGTTCCCCCGGTAGATCCGGATCACTTCGGCAGCCAAATAATCACGCAAGGGTGGCGCAGGCGGTGGTTTGGAGATCATACCCTGAAGTGAAGCGACAACTCCCGCCGTGACCGTTCTCTTCCAGAAATCGTTGAGTCCCAGTTCGCGCATCCGCCCTCCGTCCTTCAGCAGATTGAACTCCAGTTCCCGGTGTTGCTCATTTTGCGGAAGGCCGGCCAAGTTGTTCTGGTATGCGGAGAAGATGTCGTTGACGCCATCATAGAAGATCACATTTTCCGGGATATTCCCTCTGCGCAGTTCCAGTTCGAGAGCGAGGAGTGACTGTGTGTTTACGTAGCCCGACTCGCCCATGTTCACCACGCGCATCGGTGGCCGGCCTGATTTCGTGGCAAGCAGGCGCGCGAGAGCCGCCGGGATCGTTCCGCTGTCGCGGGCGGCTGTCCCCCACACGGTCGAGCCGCCCAGGAGCACCACCGTTGTTGTATGCCGCCCGGCGCCCGTTTCCTCGGCATATTGAGGAGTGATCCGCTGACCGCTGCTATCAACGTTGATGTGCCTCCCGGAGAAGGGTTCTCTCCTGAAGTAGAGATAAGAGGTCCAGCGCGCGGTGTAAGAGCGGAGGAATTCGTCGACGAATTCCCTCATCCAGACGGTGTCCTTCCCGGTCAGGGCATCAGAGTGACTCCAGGCGTCGGCCGTCACCGCCGGCGGGTCCCTGTACCGATCGGGCACGAATAGCCAGCCTGTCAACTCAACCAGCAGCAACAGGCTTATGCAGACGCCCGTCATGATGACCACGTAGCGTAACAATCCTTTCATCTTCATACCAAGCATTGACTTTTTCGTCTGAGTGGGATGATGATGGAAGCAACGGGCCAATATAGAAAGAATTCCGGGAGAAACAAGGAGCCCTGAAGGGGAAACAATCGGCTGGCGTGATCGCTGAACGGAACTCCACCTTGCTTTTCCCCGTTCTCCGACGTAT
>DAINBR010000386.1:0-3067 GCA_036732865.1 Bacteroidota bacterium
GAAGCCCTCAACAACTTTCTTGACGATTGTCAGTCCAGCGCCTGTGCCCGGGCGATCATCGGCGGGCTGCAGCCGTTGGAAGATGGCGAAAACCCGATCCGCATCCGCGGGATCGATGCCGACACCGTTGTCGGTCACTGCAAAGGTGACTCCCCCCTCGTCCCCAGTTGCCTCTATACGAACCATCGGCTGTTCCTGAACGTTATGGAGCACACCATTCACAATGAGATTGCGGAAGACGATTCCCAGTTCCGTCGGATCGCATCGGACGGATGGAAGTGCCGGTGAGTATTCCGCCCGGGCTCGCCGATCCCGGAGGAAAAACTCCAGGTCGCGCACTAGGTCATCAAGCAATTCACCGACTGATACCATATTCCGGCTCGCCGGTACGCGGCCGACCCGCGAGAGCGAGAGCAGATCGTCGATGAGCTGTTTCATGCGCACGCTGGACCGCATCACGGCCTGCAGCTGTTCCCTGCTTTCTTCACTCAGTGTCGCATCGCCACCCTCGAGCACCAGTTTTGTGTAACCGGCAATGGTGATCAATGGTTCCTTCAGATCGTGCGAGACAACGTGGACGAATTCGTCCATGCCGTCGGTGTGTGCCGCGCGCGACTCGGGTAGACGCTGCTCCTGCCCGGACTCCTGACGATCGGTGATATCCGTGACGAGCCCGTAGATTGCTTTCACGGTCCCATCCTGCGCGCGGAGGTACCGCACCGCATCGCGGACCCGGATATACGACGCCTTCCCTTTGGGCAACATGCGGTACTCTAACACGAATTCATCCGCCTCCCCGGCCTGCCTGCTGATCCGTTCCGCTGCCGTGGATCGATCGTCGGGATGGACTGCCGCGCGCCATGCGTCCGGCGTTAGGGTGATCTCCCGGACTTTGTAGCCGGTAAGTCGCTCCACAACCGGGCTGCAGTACAGGAACGCGCCGTTCGCCCCGGCAACATATACAACTCCCGCTGCCTGCTCGATGGCGTCCTGGTAGGAATCTGCCCGACGCTGGATAGCGTCATACGTCGCCGCCTTTGCCAGGGAAAACCCGAGATGTCGGGCCACCACGCCGAGGAAATCCTCGTGGTAGGGTGGCACGGCATGATCTTTCGAGGTGAGTAACATTAACACCCCGGAAAGAGTTTCCTGATGTACCAGCGGCAGGAAGGCAACGGCATGGATCCCCTCGCCTTCGAACAAACCGCGATACGGAAGATGCGCGGGGTACTCAGCGATGTTGAGACGCACCGGTTCCATTGTCTTCGTGAGGAACCCCATCAATCCTTCCGCCGCGGGAAGCTTGCACAGCTTCTCCTTCAGGGCGGGTGAGAGGTGCTCCTCCATCTCAAGAAGAAGGGATGCGCCGCCGTCCGCGGATACAAAAAGCCCGCCGCTTTCATAGCCAAGCCATCGCACGGATGCGGCGAGCGTGGCACGCTGCACTTCGGCGAGGTCAACCGACTGATGCACGGCAGCCAGAAGATGCTCGAGTATTTCATTTTCGCGGGCCTTCCGCTCAACCGCCTCTTCGGCATCACGCCACGGCGAGACATCCAGGCAGTGCCAAAGGAGAGTCGGTGAGTTCTCCACGGTGAGTAGTTCGGCACGGATTTGCACGCGGACCCGCGAGCCGCCCTTCCGAACGGCTGTGCACTCGATATCCGCCGGCAGTTTTGTGTCAATTTCGTCGGCGCGTCCAATCTCCGCAACTGCCTTACGGTCGCGCGCGGCAAAAAACTGCGGGACATCCTTTCCCACCATTTCTTCTACAAACATGTAACCGAGCAGGTCCAGCAATCCTTTGTTCACATACACGAAGACGCCGTTGCGCACAAGTGCAATGGCGATGCTTCCCGACTCCACAAAGATCCGGTACCGGGATTCAGCCTCTTCGGCTTGCCGCGCCCTGTCGCTGTACTGGGTGATGTCTTGCACTGCAACCCGCGCAACCCGCTTGCCTTCGTACTCAGACGGAAGTGCGGACATCAGGAACCTCCGTTCACCATCCCGGGTGGCAAGCAGCACTTCTCTGACGACCGGAAAACGCACGGGGTCCGTGCTGTTGATCATGCGGGCAAGTTCCCTTGTCAGCACTGCATTCCGGGAGCCCAAGAAGGCGGGGAGAGACAGTCCGTTGGGCTGTCCGTCGGTAAACGTTACGAAGTGCTCCGCGAAAAGAGAATTGCATTCCAGGAGACGGCGCATCGAGAAGAGCGCTGTCGGGACCGGGGAATCGGAAGGTAAGATTCCCGGCCTTGCCAGTCTGCTGCGTGATGTCGGGGTCGCGGTCATTGCGCTCACCAGCTGCCACTCGAACCGCCGCCGCCAAACGACCCACCCCCGCCGCTGAATCCTCCGCCTCCAAAGCTCCCGCCGCCGCCAGAGCCGCCACCCCATCCCCCTCCGATCGGCGGGAATCCCCCGCCGATGAATCGGGTTCTCCGGCGCATGCGCGAGATGATGATGAAGAGAATGACGAGGAATACTATGAAGGGGAACGACAACATCGTATCCTGGTTTTCCGCCCGGGGATCGGCCGTATACTCGTTTCGGGTTGCCTTCATGATGGCCTCGACCCCGGCGGCGATCCCCCCCGCAAAGTCACCGGCTTTGAAACGGGGTGCGATTTCACGCCGGATTATCTGCGCGCTCAACGCATCGGTGAGCACTCCTTCGAGGCCGTACCCTACTTCGATGCGCAGCAAGCGATCATTCTTCACGACCAGCAGAAGCGCACCGTTGTCCTTCTTCTCCTGCCCGACCTTGTTGGCCTCGACAATCTTCAGGCTCACTTCCTCCAGCACATCCTGGCCGATGGTGGGAAGAAGCACAGCCACTATCTGGGTCGATGTGGAATCATCGAACTGGCGGAGGCGAGCGTTCAGCGAAGCAAGCTCCCCGGCCGACAGTGTCCCCGTCTGATCGGTCACATACTCGCGCAGCACTGGAATCGGGGTTTGCGTCTGGGCGTTGCCCCCGAGTGCGAAGAAGAGCATGAGAGCCGACAGCACAGCCATGGCCGGCAAAACCTGGCGGCGAAGCTCGATGAACCGGATTGGATGAA
>DAINBR010000387.1:0-3066 GCA_036732865.1 Bacteroidota bacterium
TTACGTTTTAAGAAAACGTGCTACTATGCCCGCTCACCGTCTGGTCCGTTTCGGGGTCTCGATCGACGCCGATCTGCTTCGTGCATTCGACAAATTCATTGATCATGCGGGCTATGGGACGCGCTCGGAGGCCTTCCGCGATCTGATGCGGGCACGGCTGGTGCAAGAGCGCATCCAGGACCCGGATGCAGAGGCGTTTGGGGTCCTGACGCTGGTATACAATCATCACCAGAAGGATCTGGAGGAAAAGCTGACTGATGTGCAGCATCACGCGCATCATCAGATTATCAGCACAACACATGTCCACCTCGATCATGACAATTGCATGGAAGTGATTCTGCTCCGTGGAACGGTGGGCACCGTGCGTTCGCTTGCCACGGCACTGGCGAGTTTCAAGGGTGTCAAGCACAGCAATATTTCGCTGACGTCTATCAGCGACTTTGCCTGAGGAGCATAAATGAGCAAGCCGTGCAACATACTCGCTGTGCTGCTGTTGCCGGTCCTCGGTTTCGGACAGGCGTCGCGCGACACCGCCCGCACCTATGTTCTTGATCCGGTCGTCATTACCGGAACGAACATCGAAGTGCTCAGGAGCACCGTGCCGAACGCTGTGTCCATCGTGAGCCGGGAAGACATACGCCGAAGCGGAGAAACGTCAATGCTCGCGGTCCTCAACAAAGTGGTGCCCGGACTCTTCGTAACCGAGCGGGGCGTGCTGGGGTACGGTGTGTCAACGGGGGCGGCGGGTGGTATATCCATCCGTGGTGCCGGGGGAAGTCCCACCACTGGTGTCCTGGTGCTTACCGACGGTCGCCCGCAGATGATGGGCTTGATGGGGCATCCGTTGTCCGACACGTATGTGACGGCAGGCGTAGAGCGGGTCGAGGTTATCCGCGGACCCGCGTCGTTGCTGCACGGCACGAACGCCATGGGCGGGGTGATCAACATCATCTCGTCACCCATATCGGGTGGTGGCTGGAACGCCGATGCGTCGGCTGCGGGAGGCAACCACGGCACATACAAACTGGAAGGGGGTGTTGCACTCGGTGGGCGACAGGGCGGGGTCGCCATCCGCGGCAGCAGGAACGAAACCGCCGGGCATCGTCCGTACTCCTCCTTCAAGATCAATAACGGTTCCATCCGGGGAAGCATCGCATTTTCCCCCGAGTATGTGCTCAGCACCGATGCGAGTGTCTCGGGATTTCGCACGTACGATCCGGGGCCCGTTGCCGCACCCAGGGTCAACAATTGGGTTGACATCATACGCGGGAGTTCGGGGTTTGCTCTCGAAAACCGGTATGCGAACGTCCAGGGAGCGCTGAAGGCTTACTTCAATTTCGGTGTACACGACATCTACGACGGTTTTCATTCGACAGACAACAATATCGGAGTGATGTTGTATCAGGGCATCACGCTTGGCGAAGGGACGATACTTACCGCCGGAGTGGAATACATGAACTACGGCGGAGAAGCGTACAACACGAAGACCAGCATCGATTACGGGACGCGCCGTCAATCTGAATCCGGGCTGTACGCGTTAGTGCAGCAGGAAGTGTTTTCTGCTGCAACGGTGAATGCCGGACTCCGCCTGAACAACAGCAATGTCTACGGTAGCTTTCTCGTTCCGCAATTTGGCGTTTCATGGCGTATTGACGCAATGACGACGCTCCGTGGATCCGCGGCGCAGGGTTTCCGCAGTCCGACCATCCGTGAACGTTATCTCTTTCCGGCTCCGAATCCCGATCTGGATCCCGAATTGATGTGGAACTACGAAGTGGGACTGTTGCGGGCGTTTGGCGAGGTTGTCACTCTGGAGTTCACCGCATTCCAGTCGGAAGGGAAGAATATCATCCGCATCGAAGGGTTCTTCCCCAACCTCAGACTCCGCAACTCGGGGGCGTTCGTCCACCGCGGCGTCGAGCTGTCAGGGAACGTCCGTCTCACATCGTCCATAGCCTCCGAGCTGACCTACGGCTATCTGGATGCCGGAGAACAGACCATGGCCAGCCCGCGTCACAAGCTCTACGCGGGTCTTTACTACGTCCGCGGTATGCTTGCTGTGAATGCCGGTGTGCAATATGTGGCAGGACTCTATGGAGCGGACAGGTCGCAGATAGCCCTGCCCGACTACTTGCTTCTGCAGGGACGTGTAACAGTCACGCCATTGCCCCGGATGTCTCTCTTCATCTCAGGTGAAAACCTGTTCAACCGGAGCTACATGACCATGGCGGGCTATCCGATGCCCAGCCGGACGGTTATTGGAGGTGTACGGTGGGAGATGCACTGACCGGGGGGATCGACCTCCGCGGCAAAGCCTCTGTTGCGCCGCGGCAACTCGCCTTTGGCGGACTTTTTGGAGCTGCGGCACTTGCCTTGCCGGCCCTGTTTCACCTCGTGCAGCTCGGGCACGTGTTCATGCCGATGTACATACCGCTGATGGTGTTGCCGTTTTTCGTTCGCTTCGGAGTAGCGGGAATAACAGCCCTGCTCGTTCCCGTGCTTTCGGCGTTGATCACAGGCATGCCGCCGCTGATTCCGCCCGTCGCGCCGGTAATGTCTGTCGAGCTGGCCTTGATGGCAGCCGTCCTCGCAATGCTGCGCGTGCGCTGGCCGCGTGTAACCCCTGTCGCGCTCCTGGCACCGGTCCTCATCGCGGGCCGGTTCGTCAATGCCGGCCTCATGTATCTTGCCGCAGGTGCACTTGACCTTCCTGCCGGATTTGTAGCAGGCATTTCGTTCGTCGCGGGCTGGCCCGGGGTTTTGTTGATGATATTCGTCATCCCTCCCATCGCACTCCTCGCCCGGAGACTCCATGGGTGACGTGCAGAAGGAGGCGTATTTCGATGAACTCTCCTCCCGCTGGGACGGGTTCACAGACCACGACCAGGTCCGTGCCACGCTCAGAATCGAACTGGACCGCATGGACCTGGCACCTGATGAACATGTGGTTGATCTCGGATGCGGCACGGGGAATCTGACTGCCGTGCTTCTGGAAAAGCTTGGGCCGGGTTCAGTCATCACGGCGGTGGACTTTTCGGCCGCGATGATTGAAAAGGCGCGCGGGAA
>DAINBR010000388.1:0-3061 GCA_036732865.1 Bacteroidota bacterium
AGGCTTTTTCCTGAATGGCAAACTGACAAAGATCAAAGGAGTGTGCAATCACCACGATCTGGGCTGCCTTGGTGCAGCGGTGAACAGGCGGGCGCTGAAGCGTCAACTCGAGATCATGAAAGCCATGGGAGTCAATGGCATTCGGACGTCCCACAATCCCCCCGCTCCCGAGCTCCTTGAGTTGTGCGACACAATGGGCTTCATTGTGATGGATGAAGCGTTCGATATGTGGCAGATGAAGAAAACCGAATACGACTACGCTCTCGACTGGAACGAATGGCATCAGCTGGATCTTCAAGATATGATTCTGCGCGACCGGAACCATCCGAGTGTTTTCATCTGGAGCATCGGCAATGAGGTCATGGAACAATATGACATGAATGACAACAGCGGCGCTGTCATTGCAGAGGAGTTGACGGCGATCGTAAAACGGCTTGACACGACCCGGCCGGTAACCTCGGCATGCAACAATGTCGATCCTGCGAACCCGCTCATCAAGTCAGGTGCACTCGATCTCATCGGCCTGAATTACCACCACGAGACATTTGCAGACTTCCTGAAAACGCATCCCGGAAAGCCCTTCATCGGTACCGAGACCACTTCGTCATTGGATACCCGCGGGCACTATGATATGCCATCAGACAGCGTGCGCGTCTGGCCGATCCGCTGGGACATCCCGTTCAAAGGTGGGAACGCGGACCTGACGTGCTCAGCGTATGACAATTGCAGGGTGCCGTGGGGCTCTTCACACGCAGACACATGGAAGATCATCAAGAAGCACGATTTCCTCTCCGGCATGTACATATGGACCGGTTTCGACTATCTCGGAGAACCCACACCCTACAGCTGGCCTGCGCGAAGCTCCTATTTTGGCATTGTGGATTTGGCAGGTTTTCCGAAGGATGCCTACTATATGTATCAGAGCGAGTGGACTGACACACCGGTGCTGCACGTCTTCCCGCATTGGAACTGGCGGGAGGGCGAAACTGTGGATATCTGGGCCTATACGAATTGCGAAGAGGTGGAACTTCTCCTGAACGGGGAATCGCTCGGCACAAAAAGGAAAAGCGGTGACGAACTGCGCATTCAGTGGCGCGTTCCCTTTGCCCCGGGGACGTTGAAGGCCATCGGCCGCACCAGTGGCAAGGAACCGATGATCCACGAAGTCAAAACTGCTGGGGCGCCGGCGGGAATCGTTCTGGCTGCCGACAGATCATTTATCGCCGCCGACGGCGACGACCTCAGCTTTGTGACCGTCAGCGTGGTGGATGGGAAGGGAGTTGTTGTACCCGATGCGGACAATCTCATCGAATTCACCGTTCTCGGCGAGGGGAAGATCATCGGAGTCGACAATGGACTTCAGACAAGTGGTGAATCGTTCAAGGCAACCTCCAGAAAGGCGTTCAATGGTCTCTGTCTTGCCGTGATCCAGTCCACGGAGGTGGCGGGGAACATCACCGTGAAGGCGGCTTCGGCCGGACTCAATGAATCAGTTGTCGTTATCGTCACAAACTAGTGTTCACGGGAGCCGCCGCTCAATAGAAGAGAAGGTTGGGGTTGATCATAAAAGGACAATGGCTATGAAGTGTGGAAGCTGCTTCCGGAACCCGCGGGCATATATTGGTTAAGTTCTTCTTGCTTGTCATTCTGTCATCCACATTCCTGCCGCCTTCAGCTTTGTCGGCGGGATACACATGGAAAACCGTCATTGCTGGAGGAGGAGGGTTTGTTCCCGGCATCATCTACCACCCTGCAGCCCGGGGGCTCGCCTATGCCCGCACCGACATGGGAGGCGCCTACAGGTGGATCCTAATCTGGGCTCCATACTTTTCATGGGGACGACCGCAAATGGATTGTGGAAATCTACGAACTATGGTGCTTCGTGAGCCCAGGTAACATCGTTCGCGCCCACCAACGTGAACCTCGTCCTGTTTGATCCGTCCAGTGCCGCTCTGGGGAACGCCACCCTGCGCATATTTGTGGCCACGGTCAATACCTCCGCGCAGAGTCTTTACCGCAGCGATGACGGCGGAGCGACATGGAACCCTGTGCCCGGACAGCCAAGCGGGGTCATGGCAATCCGTGCCGCGACCGCCGATACGCTTCTGTATGTGACCTTTGCGAACTCCCGGGGGCCGAACAACGCAACGTCGGGGTCGGTCTGGAAGCATGGCATAGCCTCGGGCTCCTGGGTGAATGTCTCCCCGTCCTCAGGTTCGTTCGGATTCAGCGGCATAGCGATCTATCCGGGCGACGCGAAAATCATTATGGCCAGCACGCTGGATCGTTGGTCAGCCAGAGATGAAGTCTACATGTCTACGGACGCCGGTACCAGTTGGACAACCCGCCTGAGACAGTGCCGATGCAGCTCATCAGTCCTCCGTTTACGAATCTCTTGTCCGTGATGGGTGATTATGACGGGTTCAGACACGACACCCTTGATGTATCGCCTCCGGACCGGTACAATCCTCCCAAGTGGACGACGATGTCGATTGCATTTGCGGGTAAAGTACCGTCCAAGATAGTGAAGGCGTACAATAGTCCCAGCCCGTTCGGATGACACGGGCGCATCATGGACCAGGATCAATGATGACGGGCATCAATACGGCTGGATACATCAAATCACCGGAGATCCCAGAGTATTTGGCAGGTGCTATGTCGCTGCCGAAGGGCGGGGAATCCATTACGGCGAGGAGGAGGGCAGTGGTCCCAGCAACGCTCCGTCGACTTTCAGAATCCTCGATGTACCGACAGACAGCTTGAGGCAGCGCGACCAGCAGATTACACTGAACTGGTCGAAGGCGGTTGACCCTCTCGGTGGGTTACTGACGTACGAGATGCATTTCTTTGGTCCTGGTGTCGATACGACATTCTCGACTCCCGATACAATGGCAACATTTTCCGTAGGACCTATTGAGATACTGAGCACATACGTTCTCACCGGCAGTGTCACGAATGGAATGGCCCGGACGGCGACGACCAACAGTGCCTCCTTCCGTGCAGCTTCTACGTTCACAGGCGTCGAAGAGTCGTCGATCGATGCTCCCACGCTGTGCGGGTT
>DAINBR010000389.1:0-3058 GCA_036732865.1 Bacteroidota bacterium
ATCCCGACGGATACCAGCATCCGATGAACTCCTACGACACGACGGCGGGATCGTATTTCAAGTCGTGGTGGGGGAGTGAATGGGGTGGAGTGTGGCGGTCGCTCACCTTCTCGACGGAGCCGGTGAAGTTTGACGATCCCGACACCATATTCGCACCTACTGCGACCGGGACAATCACGCTTGACGGCGTGTTGGACGAGGCTGACTGGACGAGAAGGTCAACGCCACTGCTCTTCGGCAACGGTGCCTTCCTGAAGAAGACCGCCGGCCAGAATACCGTGACCGGCGAAGCCGACATCAAAGCGAGCTACGTGTACAGCGACCAGGGTGTGTCTTACGGCACCTTCCATCTGCCGAACACCGACAGCTCTCTTGCGACGGTGAAGTTCCTGCGCAAGGGAACCAACCTGTATATCGGCATCCAGTCTGACGACAAGAGTATCTGTAAGTTCGACTGGGAAGGTGACGGAGTGTACCTGAAGATCCGGCGGGCGAACGGGACCGATCTGGAGTACAAGCTGTATTACCAGAACATCGGTACTGCAGCCGATACGATCCGATATGAAGGACCCGTAGGTGTGACCAACTATGGTGAAGGTGCGGGCATGCTCGCCTCAGGTTCGACTGCAAACGACACGACGAATGTGGACGCGGGTTACACGGCGGAATTGATGATCAGACTGGATTCTCTCGGCTATCTGCCGACGGCGAAGGGTGTCCAGCTTTCAATGGCGGTGTTTGATCCTGACGGTTATCAGCACCCGATGAACTCCTACGACACGACGGCGGGATCGTACTACAAATCGTGGTGGGGGAGCGAGTGGGGCGGGGTGTGGCGTGTTGTCACCTTCGACGACCTCGTGGGTGTTGATGATGAAACGGGTCTGATTCCGCAGGTATACGCATTGCATCAGAACTTCCCGAACCCCTTCAACCCGAGCACGCGGATTCGCTTTGACGTGCCGGCGGCGAGCACGGTGCGCATTGCCGTCTTCGACGTCACCGGTCGAGAAGTAGCTTCGTTGGTGCAGGGGGACTATGCTCCCGGCACGTACACAACGACTTTTGACGCCACCAGGCTCGCGAGCGGCGTGTACTTCTACAGGATGATGGCATTCGGTGTGGAAGGCGGCGGTGCTGCCTTCGTCACCACGAACAAGTTGTTGCTTTTGAAATAGTTGAGTTGATGTAGGCGAAGAGGTGGGGCTTTCTTTCGTGATGGAAGAAAGCCCCACTCTGCTGCCCGGAGGATTTTCCGGACTTCGTAGAGGCACACCCGGCCGTGACCACGATCAAAGAAGTAGCCAGGAAGGCAGGCGTTTCGATTGCCACAGTTTCCCGCGTCTTGAACAACGTGGGAGCGGTGGATGAGCGGACACGGGCGCTTGTGTCAAAGGCAGTGTTGGATCTCCGGTATGTCCCTAATCCACTGGGGCGCGGTCTGAGCAGGCAAAAAACGGAAGCCATCGGTCTGTTGCTCCCCGATCTGTTCGGCGAGTTCTTCTCGGAAGTGATTCGCGGGGCTGACCAGACAGCGCAGCTCCACCGGTATCATCTGATGGTCTCCAGTTCTCATAACAGCCGCGCGGAGATCGAAGCTGCAATCCGGATGATGCGCGGACGGGTTGACGGTCTTCTGATCATGTCTCCGCATATCGACGAGCGGACTCTGAGGGAGAACCTCCCCCAGCACCTTCCTGTCGTACTCATCAATGCGCGGGTCTATGGAGACGACTACGACTCGTACAACGTCGACAATCTTGCCGGGTCGGTGGCAATGGTGGAGCACCTTATTACTCACGGTCACCACCGCATTGCGCTGATCAAGGGGATCGAGGATAACATCGACGCACTCGAGCGCCACCAGGGGTACCGGCAAGCGCTCGCCGCGGGTGGGATTGAGCAAAGACCCGAATACGAAATCGACGGGGACTTCACTGAGGCGTCTGGATACGACGCTGTGCGGCACATACTTCTGCTCCATCCCCGGCCGACCGCGATCTTCGCCTGTAACGACACTGCAGCGATCGGCGCCATGAGCGCGCTTCGCGGAGCAGGCCTCCGTGTTCCCGACGACATTGCCGTGGCAGGGTTTGATGATATTCCCATCAGTTCATATCTGAGACCTTCACTCACCACGGTACACGTGGGCATCGACAGGGTGGGAGTGCTTGCGGTGGAAACGCTTCTCCGCGCACTCGCAGAACGGAATGCCCACCGTAAGGAACACCGGATGATCCCCACGACACTGGCCCTCCGTGGATCCTGCGGATGTCCCGAAGTGAGCCTGCCGGTGTCCGCTGTCGCATCGTAAGCGCGGGGAGTCATCCCCGGTCCCATGTGCAAACGAACAAAAATACACAGGAGTGTTCAGTCAACTTACCATTGAGGGAGGTACGTATGTATCAACGGCGACTCCTTGTGAGCGTGGCGCTTGTGCTGTGCGGAGTCACGCTTGCGTTGGGACAGTATTCACCTCGCAAGGACTATGTCTGGGCGCGGGATATTTCCGTGGCGGCGAGCCCGACTATCACTCTTGATGGGCTGCTGAACGAAGCAGTCTGGGCGAAAGCAGAATCCCTCCAGATTGCCTATGGTGTCATTGACGGAAACCCGGGGAGCGGGTGGAAAACCATCACGTTGGGCGCGACTCCCACGGACGGTCCCCGTGCCACAGTCAAGTTCCTTTCGGATAGAACCACCAACCAGGTGTTCATCGCGGTTATCGCCTATGACAGCTCTGTAGGCGGTGCAGGCTGGGAAAACGCCGACGGCCTCCTGGCGGGGATCTATGATCGCAAGAGAAGAGCCGAGAGTCAGGTGACGGTGCAGCGGGACATCTTTATCAGCTGGGTTGATTCCACGACCGAAGGGACGCTTCCCAACCTTACGGGCGGTAATCTGCCCACGAACAAAATCGTGACCGCCGCTGCGTCTGTGCAGGGGATTTCCAACCGCGATACGAACGCAACAGGGCAGCGTATCGCCGACCAAGGCTGGACGATAGAGTTGGCGGTAGCGCTCGACAGCATTGGATACAACGCGAATCGCGACACGG
>DAINBR010000390.1:0-3048 GCA_036732865.1 Bacteroidota bacterium
GGTAGTGAAGGCGATTGCGTCCTCCGGGGATCCGGCTGCAGGAACCGTAGGAGGCGATTGGTCCTCATCAGATGCAACCCAACGCTTGACGCCGGCATTGGCGGACTCCATATTGGCCGGAAAGATATACGCAAACTACCACACTGCCGCGAACCCGGGCGGGGAGATCAGGGGGCAGCTGGCGTTCCCAACGGATGCGGCGACAGGCGTCGATCAGGATGCCGCGAATACTCCGGCATCCTTCGCTTTGTTCCAAAACTACCCGAACCCGTTCAATCCCAGCACCACCATTGGCTTTCAACTGGCGGAAGCGGGTCCGGTGGAACTCACGGTATACAACCTGCTCGGCGAGCAGGTTGCCGAATTGGTGAACGAAGTGAAAGCCCCGGGAATGTATTCTGTGAGTTTCGGTGGGATTGCACTTGCGAGTGGCACATACTTTTATCAACTTCGAGATGGCCGCGGCCAGATGCAGGTCAGGCGCATGCTACTGGTGAAGTAGGTAGAGAACAGCGATGGTTTGTCTCAGGAATACTGGAATTCAACCATGAGGACAGCCAAGCTCTCCGGGCGCCTGATTGTGCTGATTCTGCCGGTCGCGATTTCCTTGCTCACAGGGTGCAAGGACGCAGGCACGGAGCCCGACCTGGGCTCCGTGCCTGATCCGCCGGCTGCGCCAAAGTTTTCAAGCGATGTGCTTCCGATTCTCACGAATAATGGTTGCACGGGGTGCCACGGTGGCAGCGGGAATCTTTTCGTGGGGACGGTGGCTCAGTTGCTCGCTGGCGGGGATCATGGACCGGCTATTGTTCCAGGGAACGCCGATAGCAGCAACCTCGTCAAGAAGTTGCTTGATCCTCCCCCGTTTGGGGCGCGCATGCCTTTTGGTGGAGCCAGGCTCCCTGACGCGTCGATCAACGTGATCAGAACCTGGATCAATCAGGGCGCTGCCAACAACTGATGCGGCATGTCGACCATGATACAGAAGAGGGGCTGACCTATGCGCAGTATTATCAAAAAAACAGCCATCGGAATCGCGGCGGTAGCGATCGCCATTCAGTTTATCCGTCCGGACCGCTCGAACCCTCCGATAGATCCCGCAAAAGACATCGTCGGCAAGCCGTATCTCTCTGCGAGTGTCCAGACGGTCCTTGAACGCTCATGCTTCGATTGTCATTCGAATCGCTCGCGTTGGCCATGGTACAGTGAGGTGGCGCCTGCATCATGGCTGGTTGCCGGTGACGTAAAGGAGGCGAGGGAACACCTCAATTTCTCGGAGTGGGAAGGATACAAAGTCGGGAGGCGCCTTTCGAAACTCGAGTCGATAATGGACCAGATGGACAAGGGCACTATGCCCCTGGAGACTTATCTTATCATGCATGGCGATGCCGCGCTCTCGACATCAGAGAGGGATCTTGTTTCAGGATGGGCGGAGGATCTTAGCGACAGCCTTGCGGCAACTGGCCAACAAACGAAAACAGATGACACGCGGAATTGACTCAATGAAGAATATACATGTGAAAGGGGTGTTTGGCCTTCTGTTTCTGGCGTTCATCGGCGCTATGCTGCCGCGAACCGGTGCGGAGGGAAACGATGTCTCATACAAAAAAGACGTCGTTCCGATTCTGGAAAAATACTGTCTCCCGTGTCATGCGGAAGAGAACTTCAATAAGAGCGAGTTGTCCCTGGATTCCTATGAGTTGCTCATGAAAGGAGGGGAGCACGGCGAAGCCGTTATCGCCGGCGATCCTGACAAAAGCAATCTGATCCAGAAACTCTCGAAGACACCTCCATTCGGCGATCGTATGCCCTTCTATTCGAAGCGGAAGAAGAAAACGACTCCGCCGGTGTATCTCTCCACCGGTGAGGTGAAGGTATTGTCGAATTGGATTTCCCAGGGAGCCAAGAACAACTAAACACCATCCTGGTCCGCTGCTCCCTTTTCATGTTCAACGAGCCCGCCTCAGACTGACGGTTAGCTCGAGGAACGCTGTTGCTGCAAAACGGAGCACTCCATGCGAAGCCTGAGTGCTTTGACACTCCTCCTGGTGTGGGGCACGTGTGCAGTTTCTGCTCAGTGGTTCCAGCAGAAGAGCGGAACGACTGCTGATATCACCGCCATCGTTGCCCTCAGCAAAACGGCGGCCGTTGCATTCGCAAGAGACGGATCGATTCTCCGGACATCAGATGCCGGAGACACCTAGACCATCGTGCCGTTGCTCCCTCTGTTTTTCCATCCCTGGAATGCCGCATCATTATTCTCCGACTCACTGTCGGAGACGATTCGGGCTGGGTTCATCATTCGCTTGACACCGGAGCAACGTGGTCATCCGAACACATCAGCAAATGGCCTATACGGTCGTTGTTCGCCTGGAGGGGCGCGTACGTCCTGGGACTGCCACTATTTGCGCTAACACCGTACTCACTTTTTTCCTCGAGGGAGTTCCCTGCAGGCCCCTGGAGTGAGACCGTTCTTCAGTCTTTCACAGGTCTGGGATCTGAAGCATTCCAGGGTGAGTTTTGTAAGGGGGGCGGGGCGGGATTCATCGCGGGAGTGCAAGGCGATTTTCGTGCAGCCCCGGCAATTGTCCGGAAGTCTTTGTCGGATACAACATGGAAGACGATCTTCACCGCTTCAACCGTTGACGGGACGTTGCACGGCGTATCGGCACCATCGGCAAATGTCATTTATGCCTGTGGCGACCGGGGCATGATCTTCCGATCGACAGACGGGGGAGACGCATGGTCACTGCTGGCAGTCCCGACGACCCGCCGTCTGAATGCGATTTCATTCTCTGATGAATCCCAGGGTTTTGCCGCAGGGGATTCTGGTACCATTCTGCACACATCGAACGGGGGGCTCACCTGGGCCGAAGAAGCAGACCCGTTGCCCACGGAGGTCCGGCTTTACCAGAATTACCCGAATCCTTTCAACCCGATCACGACCATCAGATACGAGTTGCCTGAATGGTCGAAAGTCACGCTGAGTGTGTTCGATGTGCTTGGCCGTGAGGCAATTGCATTGGTGAATGAGGGAAGGGAAGCGGG
>DAINBR010000391.1:0-504 GCA_036732865.1 Bacteroidota bacterium
ATTGCAGAAGTCCATTGAACGGGCGGGCAAGGCCGGCATCGGCGTTGTGGCGATGAAAACCATGGCGGGGGCCTTCTATGACAAATCCCGGCAACGCCCCATCAACTGTGTGGCGGCTCTGAAATGGGTGCTCCAGAACCCGTACGTGACTACTGCGATCCCCGGTATCACTTCGTACGAGATGCTCGAGATGAATGCGGGGGTCAATCAGGATCTGGAACTCACAGAAGAGGAGAGGGCGTCGATAGCGTACGGGCCGCCCGAAGGCGGGCTCTACTGTGACAGTTGCGGCATGTGTGTTGAGGGGTGCCCGCATCGCCTTCCCATCCCTGGATTCATGCGTGCGTACATGTACACGTACGGGTATCGGGACCTGGCCATGGCGCGGGAGCTGCTCGGCACACTTCCGCAGGCTACAACGCAATGCGGGTCTTGCAGTTCGTGCACGGCGACTTGTGTGAAGGGTTTTGATGTTGCCGGGCGGATCGCCGATGTGAAGCGGGT
>DAINBR010000391.1:514-3041 GCA_036732865.1 Bacteroidota bacterium
AGGCTCATCTCCGCATCTCTGTGCATTGTATTCCTGGTTGTGGCCCACGCGTTCAGCCGGCCATCCGTCGCAGCCGGAGGCGGGCCAGTGGTCTTCCCGGAAATTCCGGGATTGGCGCTCACCACGGAGGCGATGGTGTACGATGCCTCCAATCTTTGGGAATTCATCAACGGGGCGGCAGAGTTGTATGTCATCTACCGGTTTGTGGATCTCCACATCGCGTACTACCGCAGCGCGGACAGGGCCGAAATCCGGGCGGAGGTTTACAGACACTCGACAACGGAGGATGCCTTTGGGATGTACTCGCAGGAACGGTCAGCCGAAAGCCATTTTCTCCCTATCGGGACGCAGGGGTACGCAGAAGATGGTATTCTCAATTTCCTTGCGGGGGAGTATTATGTGAAACTTTCATCAAATAGCTTTGGCGATACGGTTCAGCAATCGATGCTCAAAGTGGCGAGGGCTATGGAGGGAGCTCTGGGGGGTCCGACTTCCTGGCCGGACGTGTTGGCATTACTACCGTCAAGAAACCGCCTGCCGAATTCGGAGCAGTACGTAGCGGAGAGCTTCCTCGGGTATTCGTTCCTCAAGGGGGCATACGTTGCTCAGTATCGTGAAGGCGACCTCTTTCAGGTCTTCATCATCCCGGCCACAAGTGACTCAGGTGCGCGAGCAATGCTTGCCGCGCTATCCAAGGTCAATCATAGCCCTGCTTCCGGCGACACCCTCCGCACGATCCGCGACGCGCATCAGGGCGACATGGTTGTGTTCTGTACCGGCAGGTATCTTGCCGGTGTGGTTCGCTGCAATAATCCTGCGGTGCGTTCGGAATTCGTAGAGATTCTTCAATCTTCCCTCCGCTGACCCTCCACCGGCCCTTCCTGTTGCCCATTTCCGCCTCTTCTTACACGTTTTTGCCCTTTTTCATCTTTACAAGCCATGTTGGGAATTGGTATGGCGATTGTAAACTTTGTGCTATGTATGAGCACAGAGACCGAAATGGACGAGTTGAGGATTGTGATTGCCGACGACGAGCGCATTGTCGCCGCAGATCTTGCCCGGCGCATGCAGTCGCTCGGGTACCGGGTCGTGGGGAATGTGGGCCGAGGTGTTGACGCAGTGCGTGTGTCGCTGGAGCGGAAGCCCGACCTCGTGCTGATGGACATCGGGATGGATGGCGAATTCGACGGCATCAACTCAGCCGCGCAGATTCGAGCCGAAGCCGACATTCCCGTGATCTTCGTGACGTCCTATTCAGACAAGGAAACCCTCCGCAGGGCCAAGGAGATTGGCCCATTTGGTTATGTCCTCAAGCCTTTCGACGAACGGGAACTCGTGGCCACAATTGAGATGGCGATCTTCCGGCACAAGATGGACCGGAAGCTCCGGGAGAGCGAGCAGCTCTATCGCATGCTGATTGAGAATACCGGGGAAGGGATTGTGTATGCCGACCTCGGAGAAAGATTTACGTTCGCCAATCCGACAGCAGAAGCGATATTCGGTGTCGGTCCGGCCGAACTCGTCGGTCGGTCACTCGGCGATTTCACCTCGCCCGAGACATTTGCGAGTGTCCAGATGCAGACCGAGTTGAGACGAAGGGGGGTCAAGGGAAGCTATCCGATCGAAATCTGCCGTCCGGACGGTCAGACGCGCATGATTCTCATCACGGCGACGCCTCAATTTGACGGGAAAGGCGAGCTGACAGGCACATTCGGCATTTTTCGCGACATCACGGAGAAGCACCGCGCAGAAGAAGAGCTTCGCCGGCATGCAGAACAGCTGCGCATTGCCAAGGAGGCCGCCGAAGAAGCGAGTCGCGCGAAGGCGAGCTTCCTTGCCGTCATGAGCCACGAAATCAGGACACCCATGAACGGCGTCATCGGGATGACCAGCTTGCTCCTGGAGACTCCACTGACACCCGAACAGCGCGAATTCGCCGAAACGGTCCGCCGCAGCGGTGAATCGCTCCTCGCAATCCTCAATGACATCCTGGACTTTTCGAAAATCGAATCCGGCCGCATCGAACTGGAGCAGCAACCTTTCTCGCTGACGTCGTGCGTCGAGGAGTCGTTGGAGTTGTTTGCCTCTCGGGTGGCCGAGAAGGGTGTCGAACTGATCGGGATAATCGATCCCTCTGTTCCGGACATACTCATCGGAGACGTCACTCGGTTGCGTCAGGTGCTCGTCAACGTGATCGGCAACGCCGTGAAGTTCACTCACACCGGGGAAATCTCTGTCACTGCCTCCGCCCGGCCACAGTCTGAAGAGAATGTGCATCTGCAGATACAAGTGCGCGATACCGGCATCGGTATCTCACGAGAGAGTCTCGGCAAATTGTTTCAGCCGTTCAGCCAGGGGGATCTCTCCATCACGAGGAAGTTCGGGGGTACGGGGTTGGGGCTTGCGATCTCAAAACGTCTGGTCGAGTTGATGGGCGGGGCGATTGAAGTTGAGAGCGAAGATCAGAGGGGTTCGACATTTAACATCTCCTTGCATGTGGGTGTCGAGACGATTCGTGGGCATTCAG
>DAINBR010000392.1:0-3019 GCA_036732865.1 Bacteroidota bacterium
GATGGGGCTGTCGCTGCAGGCGGGCAGGTCATTCCCGGGCTCTTCCGCGTACTCGCGCGGCATCCCTACTTACGCCGCCGTCCGCCGAAGTCCACCGGGCGCGAAGAATTCGGAGAAGAAATGGTCAGCCGGATCCTTCAGCTTGCGAAGGGAAAGAAGCACGCTGATATCATCCGCACCGTCTCCGCGCTCACGCCCTTTGCCGTTCATGATGCATTCCACCGGTTCGTTGCACGCTCCGCGCGGGTGGATGAACTTATCGTCAGCGGTGGAGGGGCGCGCAACAGGTTTTTCCTCGAAGAACTGCAACGCCTGTTTGTCGGCGCCGTGGTGAAGCCGGTGGACGACTACGGGTTGTCCGGTGACGCGAAGGAAGCGATCTGTTTTGCCATTCTGGCGAACGAAACCATCCATGGCAACCCTGCAAACCTCCCGCGGGTAACAGGAGCACGAACGTCTGTGGTGCTGGGAGTCGTGAGCCGGCCGAACAGGTGAAGTAGCCGGGAATATTAGGAGGGTGCCGTGCCGCGTTCCATGAAGATGCCCTGCATTTTCTGCGTCGTGATGATTCTTTTCTCGACGACAGTTGTCGCTCAGACTTCAATGATCGGCCACCCGGTCACGATACACACTATGCGGCGCTGACAACCGCATTGATTGCAGCGACGTTGACGATATCGCTCACGCTGCATCCGCGCGAAAGATCGAATGCAGGCTTACGTAGTCCCTGCACCACCGGGCCAACGGCGTCCGCTCCTGCAAGACGTTGTGCCAGCTTATACCCGATGTTTCCCGCGTTCAAGTCGGGGAATACTAGAACATTTGCCTGTCCTGCCAGGGGACTGTTCGGCGCCTTGGAAGCCGCGACTTTCGGCACGATGGCCGTGTCGAGCTGTACCTCGCCGTCCATAATGATGTCGGGACGTTTCGACCGGAATATCTGTGTGGCCTGCTGGACCTTTTCCACCATCGGGTGACTGGCACTTCCCTTCGACGAGAATGAAAGCAACGCCACACGGGGTTCCTCACCCGTCAGGCGCTTGTGATTGTCGGCAGTCGAAATCCCGATATCCGCCAACTGTTCCGGCGTGGGATCGGGAACAACGGCGCAGTCGGCAAACGAATAGACCTTCTGCGGAAAAATCATGAGGAAGAAGCTGGAAACAATGGTGATGTTGTCTGCAAGGCCGATCACCTGGATCGCCGCCCGGAGGACGTCACCCGTTGTCGACAGGGAACCGGCCACACTTCCCTGTGCAAGATTTTCGCGCACCATCATTGCACCAAAATACAGCGGTTGATTCATCAACTTCTGTGCTTCTGCAAGCTCAAGCCCTTTCGCTTTGCGCAACTCCTGGAACTTCCTTGAAAACTCCGCATGATGCTCGGATGTCGATGGCTCCACGATAGTGATACCGGCAGGTGATGTTCCTGTTTTCCTGAAACCCTCTTCTATGGCCTTCCGGTCGCCCACGAGAACAGGTGTCACCAGCTGCTGATCAACGAGGATACGTGCGGCCTGGATCGCCCGATCGTCCGTAGCATCGGGGAGGACGATTGTTTTCTTCAAAGATTTCGACTTGGCATGAATGCCATCCATCAGTTCTTTGGGTGTCATGGGGATCTGAGCTCAGGTGTGAGTAATTGGGAATTGATGGCACGTAAGATAAGAAAGACATCTGCATTATGAAACAGCCACATTAACTTCAGATCTGACTATTTGTCACACGTCCCCCAAAAAGAATCGAAATCGCAGTAAGTTAAAAAGAATTAAGAAACTCCTAATCCTGCCAAATTGCATCTTTGTACCGTTTAAAATAGATTTGATGGCTTCATTAGTGGTCCCAAAATGGCATACGAGAAGACAAATAGGCGGGTCTACGTTGAGACTTACGGTTGCCAGATGAACGTGGCCGACAGTGAGCTTGTGGGCGGCATCCTGGCAAAGGAGGGGTATGCCTTCACCAGTGATCTTGCCTCGGCCGATGTTGCATTGATCAACACTTGCGCCATCAGGGAGAATGCGGAGCAGAGAATCCATGGACGGCTGGGTCTGTTCCATGCCCAGAAACGCCGGAATCCGGATTTGGTGGTGGGAATACTGGGCTGCATGGCCGAGCGGCTGCGGGAGAAATTCCTGGAACAGGAAAACCTGGTCGACATCGTGGTCGGCCCGGACGAATACCGGAAACTCCCATACCTGATCGATCACGCTGTGAACGGCGAGAAGGGCATCGCCGTCCGCCTTTCCAGGGTGGAAACATATGACGACATTGAACCCCTCCGTACAGAGGGTGTTTCTGCCTGGATTTCAGTGATGCGCGGATGCGACAAGTTCTGCACGTTTTGTGTGGTGCCGTTCACGCGGGGGCGCGAGCGCAGCCGGCCGCTTTCCACGATTGTGAGTGAGGCCCGTTCTCTTGCCACACGGGGCTTCAGGGATATCACCCTGTTGGGCCAGAACGTCAATTCGTACGTCGATGGCGGACACGACTTCTCGGATTTGATGCGCGCTGTGGCTGCGGTACACAATGATGTGAGAATTCGTTTCACGACTTCGCATCCGCAGGACATGTCCGACCGGCTGATCGAGGCGATCAGTTCGACCGCTAACATCTGCAAGTACATTCATCTGCCCGTGCAATCCGGATCCGACCGGATTCTGGCATCGATGAATCGCACCTACACTGTGCGGGGGTACGTGGCGCTCGTGGAGAAGATCCGGGCGGCAATTCCGGGCGTGAGCCTGACCACCGACATTATCGCTGGTTTTCCAGGGGAGACCGACGAGGATCACCGCCGCACCATGGCATTGCTGCAGGAGGTGCGATACGACGGGGCATACACGTTCAAGTACTCTCCGCGTGAACGGACCCGTGCCTGGGAGATGGGTGACACCGTTGCTGATGATGTGAAGACCGAACGGATCGGTGAGATCATCGCCCTGCAACGGACGATCTCCCGCGAGATCAATCAGCTCTCGGTCGACAGCACCGAGCGGATTCTGGTTGAGGGTCCG
>DAINBR010000393.1:0-3006 GCA_036732865.1 Bacteroidota bacterium
TCTATCCACCGGCGTCATTCTCGCAGGTGAATCATCCGGCACTCACGACCCTCACTGAAACCATCCGCGCATTTCTTTCCCCCGGTGCCGGAGGGACGCTGTTGGATCTGTACTGCGGTTACGGACTTTTCGGGTTGCTCTTCGCAGGATCGTTCGACCATGTTCTGGGCGCGGACATATCTCCCGATTCGATCAGCGCTGCCAGCGACAATGCCGCGCGCCAGGGTGCACACAATGCCCGATTCGTCCGGAGTACCCTGGATGAAGAATCCCTCGAGATGATCATGCGCCGTTGCCGGCCGCCGGTCTCGGTCATCCTGGATCCGCCCCGTGGCGGAACGGCCGAAGGCATTCTTTCACTGCTGGCCGCCTTTTCCCCGTCGCGCGTTGTACATCTCTTTTGTAACATCGAACGGATGCCGCAGGAACTCACCGCGTGGGATCGGGAAGGCTACCGTGTGGAAGCCGCAGTCCCCGTCGACATGTTTCCAGGAACGGCAGCGTTGGAGGTTGTCGTAGGACTCACGCGTAAGGTGTAGGCGGGTCTAGCGCGGAACAGCAGGAAGCGAATCAAACGGCACATCAAGAACCGGATAGCGCCGCCAGTCGCGGTAGTCGAAGTGCCACCATTCAGAAGGTTCTGCCGTAAACCCTTCCGCCAGCATCGCGGTCCGCAATAGTGAGCGCATTCGCCGCTGCTGGGGCGTCCCCCCCTGATATGATCCGGCCGCACGGGGGCTGAATTCGTCAAACGGCGTGGGCATCTCGACTTCTCTTCCCGACTTCAGGTCGTAGAGCGAGAGGTCCACGGCACACCCGCGGTTGTGTTTCGAGCCCTTCACCGGCGACGCGACGAACTTCCGCAACGCGGGGGGAGTCTCATCCCAGAATTGCTTAGTCACCCTCCAGGGGCGGTATCCGTCAAACACCAGAAGACCGTACCCCGCTCTCCGCAGAGATTTGTGAGCCCGCACAAGTGCTTCACCCGCGGGCCGCTGGAGGAACGCGCGGGCGGTAGGGTACATCTGCCTGCCCATGAAATTCTTCGCGGTCGCATACCGGATGTCCAGGTGTATCGTGGAATCAAGGGTGATCACTTCCACAAGGTCCCGCGCCTCCCAGACATTCCGGACGGGCTGGGCATGTGCCTCTGCAGTAACACACATGGCGCAAAGCAGGAGAAGCACTCTGCAATATGCAGCTGACCGGTGTTGCATCATATCTGTTGTTTCCCCCATTTCATCAGGGCAACTTCGCACTGCACGTAAAACTCCTTGGTATCCGAGGGGTGCAGGCTGAGCACACGGCTGTGCAATGGCGTGTTGTACCACGGGAGGAAAATTCGCAACAGCGTGGCTCCCGAGTTCAATCGAACGTGTATCTCCGCTCTTCCGCTCCCCACGCCGAATGAATACGGCGGCAGGATGTTGCCGAGGACTTCCTTGAACCATGTGCGCGCCGTGAGCGTAATGGTCGGATCCAGCCTCCCGAGGGGGTCCAGCAAGCGATACTTCAGTGGACGGAGTGCGTTGGTCTTTGCATCCCAGAGGCGAAGTCTCTCAATCTCTGAAAAGTGCACCGACAACGAAGTCCTGTCCTTGAACAGGATGCTGATACGGTCTTCCATCAGATCGTACAGCGTCGGCCGCCCCCTGAGAAAGGGCACCACGCCGAGGTACCAGAGCGTGAGAGTATACCACACGAGCAGCATGCTCGCAAGAACACCCACGACGAGTTGCATCACCACTTCATGGCTCTGAACGGTGCCCATGATGCGAATCAGTGCAAAAATGGGGAGAATCGGAACGAGCATCGCCAGCAGCGGAGGCAGGATCGCTCTGACCGTCGCTGCGGTGCCGACTTGGGCACCGGTGGACCGGTAGAGCTCCCTGACGGCAACTGCTTTCCGTTCGAAAAAGCCTTCCGATTCCTCGCGGGAATACATTTGCCGGACCTTGTGCCCCGACCGGCTGAGGTATTCCGCGGCCTTTTCCCAGAGCTCAGCCTTCTCGTAGTGGAAGGCGAGCAGTTCGTAGTATTCCATGAGGCGATCCGCGTACAGCTGTTCGATGGCCCGGGCAATGGAGGCGTGCAGTTCCTTCCGCTTGTTCACCAGCATCGTGTTGTACGCGACTTCCTGGATCAGGAAGTGCTTGAAGAGGTATTCGTATTCGCGGGCCTCGTCCTTTTTCAGGATAAGTTCCAGAGACCGGAGTTCCGTCAGCGACGGGACCAGATCGGCCTGCGCGCCGACAACGCGCTCGAGAAGCGGCCGGGAGAATTCCCGCCCTATGGCTGACGCCCCGAAAAGGATTTCTTTGATGCTGTCCTGCAGTCGATCGATGCGGGCCATGATGATGCCCTGGATGGTGCCGGGTACACCCGCCTCGATGTTGTCGGTGAGCAGCGATACCTTGCGGTTCTTCACCGCAATCACACGCTTGTCCAGAAGCGTCTTGATGATCTCCTGAATGAAGAACGGATTCCCCTCCGAGCGTCTCAGTATGAAATCTTCCACCTCCGGCGGGACACTGCCGGCATTCAGGCTGTACTGAATCAGGCGGCGGGCATCCTCGTGGCTGAGCCGGTTCAAATCGATCACCGTGCTCCAGCCGGAAAGGACAGGGGGCAGCCGGTACTCATTGCGGTAGGTCAGCACGAACAGCGCGAGCACTTTCTCTTCATCGGGGGACAACACAAACTCCAGGAGCTCCTGGGAAAAGCGGTCGATCCAGTGCAGGTCTTCAAGGATGAACATCATCGGACGGCGGGCGGCGAGGGCGGTGCAGAGAGCGCGCACAGCCCGGAAGATGCGGTGCTTGCGCACCTTCTCATCGAGAAGCATGATTTCTTCAAACCGGACGGACAGCAACGTTGCCAGGTACGCCTCGTGTTCCTGGAGGCCGATCGGCGCCAGCGCCGCCTTCAACCGCTCGCGGATCTGCGGGACTGACGCATCGGCTTGCACCTTAAGCAGATGTTTGAGAAGGACGGTCCAGACGTAAT
>DAINBR010000394.1:0-3005 GCA_036732865.1 Bacteroidota bacterium
CGCAGCTTTGGTGGACTGGCGGTACAACTTCCCATGTTGCTGAATATGGGGATGTCTGGGATCGCGTATCATGGTTCGGACTTGGGCGGGTACGCGAGAATGCCCACCACTCCCGAGCTCTATATACGCTGGATGCAGTTTGGGATGTTTTCACCGACAGCACGGGCACATGGCGCGGGCGAAAACGTGCACGGGTTTCCAACCGAGCCGTGGATGTTCGGTCCCGAGGCAGAAGACATATCGAGAGCGTATATCCGGCTCCGTTACGCCTTCCTGCCATATATCTACACGCTTGCGTTTCAGAACTACTCGACGGGCATGCCCCTCGCCCGGCCACTGTTCTTTGCTGATCCTGACGACACCAGACTCCTGAATGAGGCAAGTTCGTATCTCTGGGGGGATGCATTCGTTGTTTCGCCGGTGCTCGAGCCGGGGGTGAGCGCAAAAAAAGTATACCTGCCGAAAGGGACGTGGGTGAACTTCTGGACCGACGAGATCCTGACCGGTGGCGACAACAGCATTGTCGAGGCCCCGCTTGACCGCATGCCTCTATTTGTTCGCGCAGGCGCTGTCATACCGACGGCACCAGTCATGTTGCACACGGGGGAGCGGCCGATCGATACCTTGATCGTACTGATCTACGCAAGGAAGGGAACGTCGGACTCGTTCACGATGTACGAGGACGATGGAGAATCGCAGGAGTATCAGCACGGGGTGTTCGCACAAACCACTTTCTCGCAGGCTTGGATACACGGGAAGGAGGGATACGAGCTGGTGCTGGGGGTCGGAAATGCGGAGGGATCATTCACAGGACAGCCGGTCAGGAGAACGTATCTGCACGAAGTACATTTAGTCCCTCATGCGCCACTGCATGTGACAGCCGGCGGCGAGGAGTTGTCCCCGTCCGATCGGTTAGGTGATCTCCGAAATACAGCGAAAGGCTTCTGGTACGACGTAAGGCGGCACATTGTCTACATTCACACGAGCAGTAGCGTGGACCGTCAAACCGAAATCCGGATCGGCTGGAAGGATTAGTGACGAATCTCAGTCAACTGACTGGCCCAGTTCGACTGACAGCTGCCGCGCAGGACGTACGCTTTGTGATCCCTTCCCCCTTACTTCAGGGCCTCTCTTACCCTCCCGGGATTCATCGGCATCTGGTGGAGTCGTGCACCGACAGCATCAAAAATTGCATTCCCGATGACGGCTCCCATCACGATAATAGCAGGCTCACCTCCGCCTTGAGGCGGGTCGTCCTGCCGGTCAAGAATCACCGTATCTATCTTGGGCATCCATGAGAACCTGGGGATTTCGTATGTGTCGAAATTCGCGTCCAGGATCTCCCCCCCTTTGAAGTGTATATCCTCCGTGAGGGCATAGCCAAGACCCATTGTAATGCACCCTTCCATTTGGATGGTGGCCCCTTCGGGATTAATCACCTGACCCATATCTTGTGCACAGACAACCCTCTTGGTTTTCACCCGGCCCGTGGTTTTGTCCACATCCACTTCGGCGATAGCGGCTACGTACGTTCCCGCGTCGATTCCGCAGGCCACGCCAAATCCTCTGCCGCTCGGTGCTTTCGCCGGCGTCCAACCGGCTTTCTCGGCTGCAGCCAGCACGACGCGTTTCATTTTCTCATCTGCGAAGTTGCGGAGACGGAACTCGATGGGATCAATACCGGCCTTGGCAGCAATGGTGTCAATGTGACTCTCTCTCGCAAACGTGTTGGTGTTGTTTGCCGGTGCACGCCAGGGGCCGGTGGCAAAGGGGTGAGACCCTTTGGGTCCGACCCAGCTCGGGTTGTAGGCGGTGGTCTTGTGGTGGGGGATGTCATAGAAATGCTGTGAACCCCGATCGCCCGCAAAGTAGACACGGTAATCCCAGAACGCAATTCCTCCTGCCGCCGACAGGCCTGATCGTATCTTGATTACTGCCGCCGGCCGGAACGAATCGAAGAAGAACTCCTCCTTCCGAGACCAGGCAACCTGTACGGGCTTCCCGCAGAGTCTCGCACAACGCGCAGCTTCTACGATCTGCAGGTTTGTCGTTTTCCCGCCGAACCCGCCACCGACAAACGGTGTGATGACTCTTACGTTCGCCGGCGGGATCTGTAGTACCTTCGCGACTTCATCTTTCGCACCGAAAGGTGTTTGTGTCGAACCCCAGACGGTGATCCTGCCGCCGGAGATCTCTGCAACAGCGGTGTGCGGCTCAATCGGTGCATGCGCCTTGTACCCATCGAGGTAGGTCTCTTCAAAAATTGTCTTTGCTGCACGTTCTCCTTCCTCCACACTTCCTCCCTGCGCCACAATGCGGCCTTCCGGGGCAACCTTCAGCAGATGCTCGAAGATCGTAGTATCGTCGACAATCGGTGGCGGTGTATCAAATCGCGCACGGACCTTCGACAGGGCGATCTCAGCCACGTCCGGGTACTTGTGAAGCACCGCGATGAAATCGTCCTCCCGGACGATCTCCACTCCTGGGACCTTCTTTGCTTCGGAGAGATCTACGTCAATCAGTCTCGCCCCGTGCGCCGGAGGTCGGAGAAGTTTTGCATAGACCATCCCGGGCAACTGAACGTCGCCCGCATATTTTGCGGCACCCGTCACTTTTGCCCTTGCATCTCTCCTGAGCACCGGCTTCCCAATGATCTTGAACTCAGGAGGCTTCTTGGTCACCGCTTGTTGAGTGACTTGCCGCTCGATTCTTTTCCCCCGGGCAAGTTGTCCATACAGCACATGATGCGCGGTGTTGGCTTTGTCGAACACCACTCCGTTCTCCACGGCCAGATGCACAACGGGAACTCCGAGGTTTTCGGATGCCAGCTCGAGCAACACCTGCCGTGCCTTGGCGGCGGCACGCGCCGTGGCGCGGGCATCCTCGGCGGCGGGCCACAGTCCCGCGGCCGGATACCGCTCCGCGAGGTATTCCCCAATGGCGAGCGAATCCCACACGACGAAGCTCTCCGTTTTCAGCACCGGCAGCTTCCCCGACGCCGAATG
>DAINBR010000395.1:0-2950 GCA_036732865.1 Bacteroidota bacterium
CAAGCTCGTCCATATCAACCGTGTGGCCAAGGTTGTGAAGGGCGGACGGCGGTTCAGCTTCAACGCGATCGTTGTGGTCGGCGACACCAAAGGCCATGTGGGTATCGGCCTCGGGAAGGCGAATGAGGTTGCCGATGCGATCGCCAAAGGCGTCGACGATGCCAAGAAGAACCTCGTCGAAGTGCCGATTGTGAAGGGGACGATTCCGCATCCGGTGATCGGCCGGTACGGCGCGGCCCGGGTGATGCTGAAACCCGCTTCGCCGGGTACGGGCCTGATCGCGGGCGGCGGCGTGCGTGCTGTGCTCGAATCCGCCGGCGTCCACGACGTGCTGACCAAATCCATGGGCTCGTCCAATCCGCACAACGTCGTCAAAGCGACCATGGCGGCGCTGCAAGGTCTCACGGATGCCAGCATGGCGGCGTCGCGCCGCGGCATTACCCTGCCGGAGCTCTTCGGCACTACACCGGTTCAGACCACGGCTTAAGCGGAGAAGGACACTACGATGGCAGGCATGATCAAGATTACCCAGGTGCGGAGCATCATCGACCAGCTTGAACCGATGAAACGTACCATCAAGGCCCTGGGCCTCGGACGGCCGAACAATGCTGTGGTGAAGAAGGATACGCCGGCGATTCGCGGCATGATCCGGAAGGTTCACCATCTCGTGAGCGTGGAAGACGTGAAATAGCGGTTGCATCTGAAGAAGAAAGCAGACGATCATGGCACAGGATATTCTGAGTACACTCAAGCCGGCCGAGGGCGCGCGAAAGAAACGGAAGCGCATCGGGCGCGGCCAGGGTTCCGGTCACGGCAGCACGGCGACACGCGGAGATAAGGGCGCGGGATCCCGCTCCGGATCGGAATCGCGCGCATGGTTTGAAGGCGGACAAATGCCGCTTTCCCGCAGGGTGCCGAAGCGCGGTTTCCACAGTCCCTTTAAGGTGGTGTTTCAGGTGGTGAACCTGCAAACTCTCGAACGCCTGGCAACGGAAGGCAAGCTGCAGGGCGGTTCCGTGACTCCTGAAGTATTGGTAAAACTCGGCGTCGTGCGCTCACAACGGACGCCGGTAAAGATTCTCGGCTCGGGCGACGTGAAAGCCAAACTCAGTGTCGCCGCCCATGCCTTTAGTGCCTCCGCAGCCCAGAAAATCCAGGCCGCGGGTGGCACAACCCAAACGATCAGCTCAACCAGCAAAGAGTAATGGCAAAGCTCGGCGAGAGTTTCCGGAACGTTTTCAAGATACAGGAGCTGCGGACGCGCCTCCTGTTCACCGCGGCACTCCTGTTGGTGGTGCGACTCGGTGCGCACGTGACGCTGCCCGGCGTCGATGCCTCGCTGCTCGCAAAAGCAGAGGCAAGCCAGGCCTCAAACACTCTATTCGGGCTCTACGACCTCTTCGTCGGCGGAGCGTTCTCGAACGCGGCGGTGTTTGCGCTCGGCATCATGCCGTACATCAGCGCGTCGATCATCCTGCAGTTGCTTGGCGCCGTCGTCCCCTACTTCCAGAAGCTGTCAAAGGAAGGGGAAGAGGGACGCAAGAAGATCAACCAGCTCACACGCTACGGCACGGTCCTCGTCTCCGCCCTCCAGGCGTGGGGGGTGAGCGTGCGGCTGACCAGCCTGTCTGTCGAAGGACTGCCGATTGTGCCGATGGAAGTGCAGGGGCTGGCCTTCACGCTGAGCACAGTGGTCTACCTGACGACAGGCACCATCTTCATGATGTGGCTCGGCGAACAGATCACGGAACGCGGACTGGGGAACGGCATCTCCCTCATCATCTTCATCGGCATCATCGCGCGGTTCCCGCACTCAATTATAGACCAGTTCAGGGTAAGTCAGAACATCATCATCGGCCTGATCATCCTCGCGGTCATGATTGCCATCATCGCGGGTGTCGTGATGGTCACACAGGGCACGCGCCGCATCCCGGTGCAGTATGCTAAACGGGTCGTGGGCCGCAAGGTGTACGGTGGCGTGACACAGTACATCCCCCTGCGTGTCAATACCGCGGGTGTCATGCCCATCATCTTTGCACAGTCGATCATGTTCATCCCGAGCACGATCCTGACCTTTTTCCCCGAGAGCGAATTCGTGCAGACACTGTCGGGATATCTGGAATATACTTCGGTCACGTACTCGATCATGTATGCGATCATGATCGTGTTCTTCACCTACTTCTACACGGCCATCGCGTTCAATCCGAAGGACGTGTCCGAGAACATGCAGAAGCAGGGCGGGTTTATTCCCGGCATCCGTCCCGGGAAACACACGGCCGACTACATTGACAACATTCTGACGAAGATCACCCTGCCCGGGTCGATTTTCCTGGCGATCATCGCAATCCTTCCGGCGGTCGTCTCGCGGTTTGGCGTGACCCCGAGCTTTGCCCAGTTCTTCGGCGGCACAAGCCTGCTGATTATGGTGGGCGTCGCACTCGACACGCTGCAGCAGGTTGAGTCGCATCTTCTGATGCGGCACTATGACGGATTTATGAAGTCCGGACGGATGAAGGGAAGGATTCGCTGAGAAGGCGATGGCGCGAGTGCCGTTGAAGTCGGAGCGCGACATTGCGCTCATGCGCGAAAGCGGAAGAATCGTCGCCGAAGTTCTGGCTCTCGTCGGCGGGCACATCCGCGCCGGCGTGACAACGCGCGAACTGGATGCACTGGCCGAGGAATACATCCGGTCACACCAGGGCATCCCGGCCTTCAAAGGATACGGACCGGACCGCCGGAACCCGTTCCCGGCCACGTTGTGCATATCGATTGACGATGTGGTCGTCCATGGAATCCCGGACGAGCGGGAGCTGGTAGAGGGGGAGATTGTGTCGGTGGACGTAGGTGTGCTGAAAAACGGGTGGTTCGGCGACGGTGCCCGGACGTTCCCCGTCGGGCAGATCGGTGAGGAAAAGACACGGCTGCTGAAAGTCACGGAGGAGGCGCTGTG
>DAINBR010000396.1:0-2918 GCA_036732865.1 Bacteroidota bacterium
CAGCTGCCGCAGCGGTTCAATGGACAGGCGATCCCCCACAGCGTGTTTCTGGACAGCACCGGGATCGTCGTGCGCACGTCGGTGGGGTACCTCCCGGGCGATGAGACGAAAATCGAACGACAACTCCTATCCATGTTGCCGGCTAGATAATGGCCATCCGATTGCTCGTAGTACTCCCGTTATTCGTGATGATGCCGTGTGTGGTACCTGCTCAGGAGATCTTTCCTTCGGTCTTGAACGTTTTCAGATATGGAAGTGGCAAATCAGGCGGCGGGAATCTGGATGAACGCTTCACGTATCTCGAGGATCTCATGGATGTGCGCATTGGTCTTCCGCGCTCACTCACCGTCGGTGTAAGGTTCCTGTATGACAATCCGCCTCAGATCGGTCCGCCGTTTCGGGGCATCAAGCGGCGGTATGCGGAGTACCTGGCGGATGACCTTCTGATACGAGCGGGGAATTCGTCCCAGCTCTTTGGTAGAGGACTCGCGCTCAATCTTTTTGAAGACCGCGGACTTGCCTACGATACATGGCTCGATGGCGTGAAACTGGAATACGAAGGCTCGTTTTTCCGGGTTGCGGCTCTGGGAGGGACAGTCGAATTCTGGGACTCCGTGATCGTAGCAAGGACTGAAATCTACGATCTGAAAGGTGCCAACCTGGAAGTAGATCCATTCCCCTGGCTCACTCTTGGTGCCAGCTTTGTCGAGACGGATGGACAGCTTCCGGGGTTGATTGCGCCGGCCATGCTGAAAGCAAACATTCCCGAACTCTACGCCACCCTACGGTTGGGGGCCTTCGACGGCTTCGCCGGTTGGTCTGAGAAAAGGACAGTTGTGCAGAGAGATCCGATCCACACGAAGGGGTCGGGTATCTACGGCGCGATGTCCTGGACGGGGGTGGGAATTGGGCTGGTCGTGGAGTATAAGGACTACCGCTTCGACATTCGCGATCCCTTCGGCCGGTATGATCCCACGCGGCCGACGAGAATGCTTCCGATCCAGAATCCGCCGACGGTTCAGCGTGAACAATCTTGGACCTTTCTGACGCGCACGTTGCACCAGGTGGATTTTGACGATGAGGTCGGTATCCAGATTGAGGGATTTTTCAAGGTAGACGACGTCACGACGCTAACGGTAAATGCGAGTCTCTCGAGCGAGCACGACTACTTCGTCTATTCGAATGAGACGTTTACATTTCAGCGCCGCGAACGGGCCGCCGACTTTCTTCCCTCTACAGACCCGCCCCTGTCGCCCTACTGGGAGGTGCTGGTCGAAGGGGAGCGCCAGTTCGACGAACGGGGAATTGTCCGCGGAGCGGTCGCCAGCAGGCGCTACACCCAGGCTATCCTCTTCACCAGCGGGAATGACCACGTCATCCGGTCAACGGTATTGCCGGCATCGGTGCAGTTTGGGTTGGACGATCGTAACACCCTCACGGTCCAGGGTGAGTTCGAATCGGTTTCGGACAACTACAATGTCTCGCGGGAGCGGTTCGAGAACTATCTTGTTTCCGTAAACCTCTCACAACTTCCGGGACTCAGCATCGCCGTCAGATCCGAATTCACTTCGAACCCGAGCGATCCATCGGGAAGAAGGGATTGGTTTGCCGGGGAAGTCGGCTATCGCCTCGGCGGCGCCCACGCACTTGTCCTGACGGTCGGACAAGAACGGGGTGGCCAGGTTTGCACCAACGGGGTCTGTCGGTACATCCAGCCATTTAGTGGAGCCCGGTTGGCGATTCAGTCAAATCTCTAGAGAAGTGGGGTGAACCATGAAGGAAGTGGGACTTGTCACGGCAGCTCTTATGATCCTGGTCGCGTCGACCGGAGCACAGGAGCGAAATGTTCTCGTGGAGATGTTCACCAATTCGCACTGCGGGCTTTGTCCTCCAGCTCACGGTGCGCTGACGGCTTATGGGAGTTCGAGTCCGAATGCTTCACGCATCAGGTATATCTACTATCATGTTCCGTTTCCGTATCCGGACGACCCGCTTGCGCAGGTTGCGACTTCAGATGCAGCCGGGCGGAACCAGTACTACGGTCCCTTCTCTGCAACACCCGTGACGTTCTTCGATGGCGCAAACCAGGGAACCGCGTACGCTTCGTGGGAGACATCCCTGAACAACCGGGTCAGTGTTGCGAGCCCTCTCAACATTGCACTGAGAGGGAACAGGACCGGGAGCGATGCGGCTGTTAGCGCGACCATTCATGCCGTCGGCTCGCTTCCTTCTGGTCCTCTGGCGATCCACTTCGTGATTGTTGAGGATGTGAGCTACGCCGGACGAAATGGTATTACGCCTCAGAATTTTGTTATGAGGAAAATGCTTGCCGGAGGTTCTGGCGAAACGTTCACGATAGTGAACGGGGAAACTAAGATCATTGAGAAGACAACGCCGCTCACAAACGTGACCTCGATGGACAAAGCAGGTTTTGTCGTTTTTGTCCAGGAAGTTGGGACGAAAGCCATCGTGCAGAGCGACTATATTTCCTACGGAATCCTGGCAGACGTGGACGATGCAGCGAGTCAACCGGCGACCTTCCTGCTAGAGCAGAACTATCCCAATCCGTTCAATCCGACCACAGTCATCAGGTATCAGTTGCCAGTAGCCAGCAGCGTAAGGCTCGTTGTGTATGACATGCTTGGGCGTGAAGTGAAGGTTTTGGTCGATGAGAGAGAAGAGTCGGGGAGCCACCAGGTCGACTTTGATGGCTCAGGGCTTTCGAGCGGCATGTACTTCTACAAGATGGACGCAGGAGCTTTCGTTCAGACGCGCGCCCTATTGCTGCTGAGATAGAGAAAAGGACGATGGGGATTTTTGTAGCAGGTTGCTACGTCAGTACCAAAGGAGGGACTCGAACCCTCACCTGGTGTGAGCCAGACTGGATTTTGAGTCCAGCGCGTCTACCAATTCCGCCA
>DAINBR010000397.1:0-2918 GCA_036732865.1 Bacteroidota bacterium
GCAGGCACGAACGACCCCGGTGAATCGGATGGAATGCCCACAGACGGAGAGCCTGACTTCAATCAAACCGACAAGGATGAGTCGGACCAGATCGGCCTCACAGGCTTCAAGATGAACCGGATCAAGGGCCCGTCGCGGAGCGACCCGGTAGACGATATCGTATTCTTCGGGCTCTGGCCCCCGTTGCTCTACCAGCAGTTCACAGATCCGAATCCATCCGCCCGGTTCGACGCCTCGGTCGTCCTCAACTACAATATCGGCTTCTTGTTCGCTTCGGGGCCGTTCGAACTTCGGAAGGGGAAACGTGAGCGGTTCAGCCTTGCGCTGGCTTACGGGGCTGATTTGGACGAGCTGCGGACCCAGGTGAAAACCGTGCAGCAGATCTATAACGCCAACTACCAGTTTGCGGTCCCCCCACCCGTTCCTGTCGTACGCGCCGAAACCGGTGACACTTTTGTCCGGCTTTCGTGGAGCGATGTCTCTGAACGGGGCATCGACCCTGTGACGAGGGAAAATGATTTCGAGGGGTTCCGGGTCTACAGATCGACAGATCCGGAGTTCCGCGATCCGAAAGTCGTCACGAACGCCCGGGGCACCGGAACGTTCGGTAACGGGAGACCGGTTGCGCAGTTCGACTTGAAGAACGACATCAAAGGTTTTTCCCGGCAGGTGATCGAGGGCGTTGCATACGATCTGGGGACGGATTCCGGCCTCCGGCACACGTACGTCGACACGCTGGTGAACAACGGACAGGAGTATTTCTACGCGGTCTGTGCATACGACCGGGGATCAGACTCCCTGGATTTCTATCCTTCTGAGAATTCCATTCCCGTTTCCCGTACGCCGCGGGGGGGTGTGGTTCTGCCGCCGAACGTGGTTCAGGTCCGGCCCGAACCGCGCGTGCCGGGTTTCGTCGACGCCACTGCATCGCCCGTGAGGCAGGTCCAGGGCAACGGCACGGCCGACATCCAGATCGAAGTCGTCGACTCAAAGCAGGTCCCTGACTCCCGCACCTACCATCTCCGGTTCGCGACGGATCGCGTCAACGGGATACATGCGACGCGGTATGAGCTGGTGGACAGCGTGCTGCAGAAAGCCGTCTTCAGTTTCGGGACGGATTTCTCCGGTGAGCGGCGCGGCCCGGTGGGGAATGGGTTGTTGCCGGTTATCAAGACGCCGGAATTTCCTCAGGTCGACACTCTCAGCAGCGGCTTCCGGTCCGGTTCCGTGACCAACGCGAAACTCCGGATTTCCAATGTGGATCAGGACTCGACGGATGTGCGCCGGGAGGGATACCCGAGTGACTTCAGGATCACATTCGGCGCAGTTCCGCTTGACACGACTGTCCTATCGATTTACGGCGATGCCATACCGGTGAAGTTCAAGGTCGAGGCGGTGTCGTTGCCAGAGCCTCAGAAGATGAATGTCTATTTCCTCGACGCGAATGCAGACAGCACGTTGAGCGTCGCTGAGGATCTTCTGATTGTCGTGACCTCCTTCGAGGGAGCCACCGCGCCGACTGTCACCTGGCTCGTGCAGATCGACACGACCGGCCCCGGGGGTGCTGCCGCCGTGATCCCACCTCGCGCGGGAGATATTTACGATGCGAATTTGAGCATCCCGCTCGGTCCTGCAGACCTCTTCTCGTTCACTGTCACCGGTCAGCGTGTCGATGCCGGCACGGCTGCCACGGACTATTCGTCAAAGCCGTACGTGGTGCCGAACCCGTACATGGGGGCCGCGAGTTTCGAGCCGGAACGGTATGCCGTTACCGGGAGAGGCGAACGGCGGATGGAATTCCGGGGAATCCCCGTCGGTGCCACCATCAGGATCTACACAGTGGCCGGCTATCTCGTGCAGACACTCTATCATGATGGGTCTACGGATTCCATGATCCCGTGGAACCTCCGCACGAAGGACAATCTCGACGTCGCACCGGGTCTGTATCTTTTCCATGTCGAGGCCGCCGGCTTCGATGAGTTCATCGGCAAGTTTGCGATCGTGAGGTGATGCGATGACACGAACCATACTGAATGCCGCGGCACTCCTGTTGATCTGGTCGGCCGCCACAGGTCAGACCAAGACGGGCACAACGGTGGGACAATTCACACTCATTGAGCCGAGCGCGCGGTCCTCGGCAATGGGAGGCGTGGGGGTGACCTCCTCAGCGGAGGCGATGTCTGCGTACTACAACCCCGCCGCACTCGGTTCACTGTTCCAGTCGGAACTGCAATTCACCCACAACATCTGGTTCGGCGACATCGTGTTGAACCATGCCATCGCGGCGCTCCACCTCGGAGAGCGGAGCACTGTGGCCGTTGCCGTCACGCAACTCTCTTCCGGTGACATTGATGTGCGAACCGTGGAACAACCAATGGGGACCGGTGAGCGTTATTCAGTGACGGACCTCCTGATCGGTGCCGGCTTCGGGATGATGATCACCGACAGGTTCAGCTGCGGGATCCAGGTGAACTACGCCACCGAACGGATATGGCACAGCAGCATCGGTCTCTTCTCCGTCAACCTGGGTACACTGTACCGTCTCTCGGAGGATGGCCTGCGTATCGGCGCCAGTCTCGTGAATTTCGGGACCAAGGGAGCATTCGACGGGACCGACCTGCGTGTGCGGTACGACCTGGATGAGTCAAGATACGGTGACAACGCGAGCCTGCCCGCTTCCCTTGTGACCGATCAATTCGCCCTGCCGATTGTTTTCAGGGTCGGCCTGGGATACCCCTTGCGTATCGACAACGGGAACGTTCTTGACGTGGCCGTGGAGGCAATAAACCCCAGCGACAACAGTCCCGCGATCAACCTGGGGGCGGAATGGTTTTATCGAGAGGTGTTTGCTCTTCGCGCCGGATACGCAGGACTCTTCCAGACAGACAGCGATTTTGGTCTCACGTTTGGTGCGGGAG
>DAINBR010000398.1:0-2901 GCA_036732865.1 Bacteroidota bacterium
TGAAGGATTTGATCTCGTCGTGAGCGCCCTGGTGCCGTACAAACGGATCGACCTTGCGGTCGAAGCCTACAACCGCATGGGGAAGCGCCTCGTGGTGATCGGCGATGGGCCCGATCTCGCGCGGCTGCGGCAGTCAGGGGGGAGCACTGTACAGTTCTTGGGCTGGCGGTCGGACGATGAAGTGCGCGACCATTTCCGGCGTTGCCGGGCGGTGGTTTTTCCCGGAGAGGAGGACTTCGGTATTGTTCCGGTGGAGGCAATCGCATGCGGGAAACCTGTGGTTGCATATGCCCGTGGAGGCGCCCTCGAAACCGTTCTGGAGGGCTCCGGTCTCCGCACGGGTGTACTCTTCGAACGACAGACCGTCGACTCGTTGATCGCGGCGGTGTTGAAACTCGATGCGCTAACCTTTGATCCTGTGGCCATGCACACTTTTGCGTTGAAATTCGATCGCGAGATCTTCAAACAGAAGATGAAAGACTTCGTCCTCGGGAAATGGGAGAGTTTCCGGAACGATCTCCCGCAACCGTAAGTAATAAAACACGTTAGCCATTCCTGACGTTGACTTTCGTAACTGTTTTCGCTACATTGGTACGATTTTAAGCAAAAGAGATGCCAGCACAAGAGGCAAAGCGGAAGAATCGGACACGACGTTTCGCCATCCTCGTTATTCCTGAAGGAGATGGGAGAGCGCCCTTCCGGTTTCGCGCGGGGTGGTTGAAGCTGGGACTTCTCGCGGCTTCGCTGTTCCTTGCGGGCGTAGGGTTCACTCTCGCCGCGTTGATTTTTACTCCGGTGGTGATGTACCTGCCGATTCCCAATCCTGCACTGGAAGCGAAGTACGGCAGACAGCTGACAGAGACCCAGCAGAAACTGAATGCCCTTGTGGAGGATGTGGCGTTACTGCAAGACTACAACAAGCAGTTGCGCAAAGCGCTTGGACAGAGCGAGACCGCCAACCGTGTGGCGGACCAAAAGGCCCGGACCGAGCCTCCACCGGCAAACCCGGTGAATTTGGGCGAAGATCTTCGGCAGTTGGATCAAATGGCCCCGGGCGAAGCGCAGGTAGTGCCTCAGGCAGCATCCGCTGTCGTCCCCGGTCGCCCGGTGGCCGCGGCTCAGCTGCCCATGCTTCAACCGGTGGCCGGCTTCATCTCCCAGGGATTCAACCCGTCCCGGCACCACTTCGGGATGGATATCGCTGCAAAACTGGGAACACCCGTGAGTGCAGCGACGGATGGATTCGTGGTGTATGCCGGCTGGAGTTATGAAGACGGCAATATGCTCATCCTGTCGCACGGATCAGGCTATCTTACGGTCTACAAACACAACCAGTTGATTTTGAAGACCATCGGGACCTCCGTGCGGCGCGGGGAGATCGTCTCCCTACTGGGGTCATCCGGACAAACAAGTCAAGGTCCGCATCTGCATTTTGAGGTCTGGAGAGATGGCATCCCTCAGGATCCGGATACATATCTGTTGAGGCGCACGACACTCCATTAACACATACGGGGCGGAGAACACTCAGAGAGAAGAGCGAGGAGAACCATGGCGGACAAACAGGCGAACAGCGAGCTCAGTTTTGTGGGCAGCAGTAGCGTTGTGGAAGGGAAGATCAAAACGGATGGCAGCATCCGGATTGAGGGGAAGCTGGTCGGCGACCTGGTGTCCAAGGCCAACGTGGCTCTCGGGAGCAACGGTATGGTAGAGGGGAATCTCCATGCGCGCAACGTGACGGTGGCCGGCAAGGTCGTGGGTACAGTGACAGCGTCGGAGAAGCTCATTCTAGAAGCAAAATCGATGGTCAAGGGCGATATCCGGGCGGCACAGCTCGTGGTGGATGAAGGCGCCGTGTTTGACGGCCATTGTGCGATGAGTGCAGCCCCCTCCACACAGAAGGGGAACTAACCGAGCGTGACAGTGTGCGATGGATCATGAGCTCCGCGCAGGAGGGTCGCACGCGCGGATGGCGCGAAGATATTGGACCATACCTCACGATGGGTTTGGAACTGGCGATTGCCGTCGTGGGGATGTTCTTTATCGGCCGGTGGATGGACGACAGTTGGGGAACCGCGCCGTGGGGGATGTACGGAGGGCTATGCCTTGGCGTCGCCGGCGGGTTCGTCCGCTTCATCCGGCGTGCGCTCGCGCTGGGCGCGACAGAAGACGCGAGGCAGGAGAAGGATGACAAGACTTGACCGTCGGTTCCCCCTGCAGGTCGCGCTGACGTTCGGTGGAATTTCGGCCGTCGCACTCTACCCGCTGCTCACCTGGGGTTCCACCGAAATGCTCACAGCGGCCATCGTGGGGGGCGTGCTCACCACGGCTAACGTGCTGTTTGGCTTTCTCATGATTGAGTACGGCTTTGCGAAATCGTACACAACGTTTCTCAAGGCGGTGCTGGGTGGCATGGGGCTGCGGATGGCCATCATGCTCGCGGCGTTGTTGGTATTGATCCTCGCGTGCCACATGCACGCTGTCGCGTTGACGGTGTCTATGGTGCTGTTCACCACAGTGTATCTTGTACTGGAGATATTCTATCTCCAGCGTAAAGTGGAGGTTAACAATCAGGGATAGCATGGACGTACCTGCATCAGAGATGTCGGCAGCGGCAGACACCCTGCAGCATGCAGAGCACGGCGGCGGCAACGTGTTTGCGTCACTGCTGCATCACGTTCAGGATGCTCCGGAGTTGGAAACGCCGTTCGGCACCATCCACCTTCCGCATCTTCCTTCGTTCACGGTGGCGGACATCACGTTCGACATGTCGATCACCAAGCATGTGGTGTTCCTGTGGATTGCGGCGGTCGTGTTGTGTGTGGGTGCGATTGCGGCCGCACGCCGCAACGGCCGTCGGGATGTGCCGCGGGGCTTCGGCAATATGCTCGAGGCGATGATCCT
>DAINBR010000399.1:0-2884 GCA_036732865.1 Bacteroidota bacterium
CCCGGACCCATGCCGCCGAACTGAAGCGTGATACCACATTCTATCGCGAACAGTCCCAGATGATGTCGAACTTCATCAAGATTCTGGGCATCATCGTGACGATCATCTTCAGTATCGGATCAATGGTTGGCGCCATGATCACGATGTATGCCGCGGTCGCGAACCGAACGGTGGAAATCGGCACGATGCGGGCACTCGGGTTCCGGCGCCGGAGCATCCTGGGAGCATTCCTCGTGGAAGCGATTCTGCTGTCGTTCATCGGCGGGTTCCTGGGGGTCGCGCTTGCATCGCTGATGTCACTGGTCAAGATCTCCACCACGAATTTCGGCAGCTTCTCAGAGCTCGCATTTGGCTTCCAACTCTCGCCGGAAATCATCATGAGCACGCTTTTGTTCGCCGTCGCTATGGGTATCGTCGGCGGATTTCTCCCGGCCGTGCGGGCGGCGCGGTTGGATATTCTCAGCGCGCTGCGGTCAGCGTAGCTCGCTGCAGCCAACGAATGAACGGCATCGCCGCGGTGAACACACGCACGACATTGTCCAGAAACCGCGGCTTCAGGCATTCCTTCTCTTCGTATTCGACTCCCACGTAGAATTGCTTTAACCGCAGGTACGTGATCATAGGGTGATCGTCGCGGTAGCCCAGCGGTACTCTCACGAGCCGGTCCCCGAGTATCTCTCCGAACACCTTCCGGAATGCGGGGTGCTCGACCACCTCCCGGAGTTCTCCGGGTTTTGCGGCGATCCATGCCCGAATCGATTTGAGCTGGTCACTGTCCGGCATATAGATCCCTCCTCCCACAAAGATCTCTCCGAGCTCCACGCCCACATACAGGCCGGCGGTGCCTTTTCTCTCGTTCAGGATACGCGACGCGAAACTGGCGGCGATGTTCGTCTTGTATGGGGTCTTGTCGTGTGAAAAACGCGTATCCCTGTACACCCTGAAGATCGACCTGCGGGGATGGAAGTCAAAGTCCGGTGCGACCTCCGTCATCCGCGGGCGGAGAGATGCGATGAGGCACTCCATGGGGAAACGGACAAGCTCTTCATAGTCAGTTTTGTGCCTCTGAAACCAGGGACGGGTGTTGTTGCGTTTTAGCCGTCGCAGAAAGGCCAGGCCTTCCGGCGGAAAACCCGCAAATGGCGGGTAGGCGAGCTCTTCAAGAGGATGAGAGGTCATAAATCTTCTACTCCAATGTTTTCCTGAACCGGACAACGCTGAGGGTGAAGATAACAATTCCCAGACCAAAGAGCGCGAGCGCCTGCGGCCAGAGCTCCGCGAGTCCCGCGCCTTTCAGGAGTATCGCGCGCACGATCTCCAGAAAATACCGGAGCGGGATCAGATACGTGAATGGCTGGATCACCTGTGGCATGTTTGCGATCGGGAACGCAAACCCCGAAAGAAACATGAACGGCATGAAGAAAAAGAACTGTGCAATCAACATCGCCTGCTGCTGGCTCCTGGATATCGTCGATACGAAGAGCCCGAGACCCAGCGTCGTCAGAATGAAGAGCCCGCTCAACCCGAACAACACCACAAGGCTGCCGCGCATGGGTACGCCGAACCAGAACCGTGCGAGGCCCAGCACGACAACGACATCGATGAAGCCGATGAGCGTGAAGGGAATCAGCTTCCCGACGATGAGTTGGTAGGGTTTCACCGGAGTGACCAGGAGCTGTTCCATCGTGCCGATCTCCTTTTCCTTGACGATCCCGAGCGAGGTCAGCGTCATGGTGATGAGCATGAGGACGAGCGCCACGACACCGGGCACCATGAAATTGGAGCTCTTCAGATCAGGATTGAACCAGATGCGGGGTTCGGGCAGCACGCGGGGAAGCCCCCCCGGCACTTGCGCCCGATACTCCGTAAGAACCCGCTGGGACGATGACGCGATGATATTCGCGGCGTAATTGAGCAGAATATTCGAGGTGTTGGCATCCGTTCCGTCAAGCACGACCTGTACGGGTGTGGTCCGATGCGCGAGGATTTCGGCACCAAAGCGCCGGGGGATTATCAGCGCAATCCGGGCCCGCCCGGTCTCAATATATGCATCCGCCTCGGCCGGCACGTCGGCAGAGTGGCGAAGGATGAAGTAGCCTGAAGAGGTGAACTCCCGGATGAATTCCCGGCTCTCCTGCGTTCGGTCCTGATCGCAGACCACCAGATCACTGTTCGTGATATCCGTCGTGGCTGCATAGCCCAGCAAGAGAACCTGCAGCACGGGGGCGACAATCGATACCCCCAGCATCTTGCGGTCATGCCGGATTTGCAGGAGTTCCTTCCGGACGATGACGCCGATGATATGGAGCGAGCGCTGCAGGGCGGCGTTGCGATTCATGAAGTCTCTCTCGTCATTACGCTGCACGTTTCTGAAATCTCTTCACGCTGATACCCAGCGTGATTGCGGTGAACAGCAGGAGATACAGGAATTGCGGCCAGACGGCCTCGATGCCCACACCTTTCAACATCACCCCGCGGACAACCACCAGGAAGAACTTGACCGCAGCGATGTTCGAAAGCACCTGCAGAACGACCGGCATGCTGTTCACCGGGAATATGAAGCCTGACAGCAGGAACGACGGCAGGAGCGACGAGAACACGGAGGCGAGAAACGCCACCTGTTGGGAATCGGTGACCGTGGAAATGAGCAGCCCCTGTCCGAGCGCACCCAGGACAACAAGAAGGATGCCCGCATAGAGGACGAGCAGACTCCCTTTGATCTCAATGGCAAAGAGGAAATACCCGAGGATCAGAATCAGCGTCGCGGAAACCAGAGCAATTGCCATGTACGGAAGCGTCTTCCCCAGGATCACCTGCACGGGGCGCAGGGGTGAAACCATGAGCTGCTCCATCGTCCCCCGTTCCTTCTCCCGGACAACGGTCA
>DAINBR010000400.1:0-2857 GCA_036732865.1 Bacteroidota bacterium
CCCGAACGGGGCGCGGTGTACATCACTTCGATGGGTTCCTTGCCAAGTGTAACCACATCGCTACGGACCAGGATTTCGCGGCGCTCGGAGACATACCGGAGGGTCTTGGTATCCGGATGCTGCCTGAGCACGGAGTGCCACTCGTGCCGGATGACATCGACTTTTGCGGCAAACCCAGGAATGGCTTTGTCGTGGATATCCACTGCAACCAGGTGCATCTTCTGCGGCGCATTGGGTGCGAGATAGAAAGCGCCCAGATTCTTGATGCCGATGAAATATGGTTTGGGATAGACGGTGGTCACCGCACCCTGGTAGACCGGCCTGCCGGATTCGTCGAACACCGCAACACGCCCCCGTGCCTTCAGCAGCCCTGACGCAGTGAGATTTTCGGGGAGCGTGAACGTGCATTGTGCCTTTCCATTATCATCGGTCTTTCCATTGACAATCACAGGCTCGCCTTTGTAGGGGGCTGCGGCGTCATCCGAAAAGCGGAACTCGGAGAATGCTTTCGAGACGAACGGTACGGTCACGAAAGAACCCTCAAATTCCCATGTCCGCCCGGCGGCCGGCGGCCCGAAGAAATTCAGCGCCTGTAGTTCATAGTGTATGGTCTCTCCCGGTCGCGCTTCCATGACTGACGGGGTCAGCATCACCCGCAGCCGATCCGGTACAAATTCCTCAACGCTCACCTTGTACGACGTGAGAAACAGGTTGGTCCCCGTATACAGTTCGTAACGGTATTCGCCGGTCAGCGCCGACACCTGTGTTCCCACTGATGTCTCGAACGAACCTTCCGCGTTCAGCGTATGCTGCGTCTCCTGCACGAGCGTCCCCTGCGGATTGAACGCCTTCAACCGCACGGGCATCGCCGCCGGGAGGGGATGGAGAAGATCGCGGACGACGCCGGAGATAATGATTTTCTCCCCGGGGCGGTAGATGTTGCGATCACCATAGAGAAGAGCATCGTATTGACCCGCCCCGTCGTAGCGCCCGGCGACATCGAAACGGGATGTCTCCACGCGGTAGTCATCGAGGTTGATGAAGTTGTAGTCGGCATCTGTCTCCGCGGTGATGAGTTTCAGCGTGAAGTCCTTGGTCTGCGCCCCATAATCCGGGAAACGCGCGACCCCGTCCCCGTCCGTTGTCGCCGTCCCCATCACCTGGTTGTTGGTGGAGTGCAGCGTCATACGCACCCCCTCCATTGGTTCCGTCGTCACGAGATTCGTGGCGAACACCACGAGTTCCCTCGCGCTCTGTTTCACAATCATGCCAATGTCGGACACGGCAACGAGCTTGGATGTCGACCTCCAGCCCTGTGCCGGATCCGCAAGCTCGATGACATAGTAGCCCTTGTATCCTGTCGAGAGGAACCGCGTGAGGTCGAACAATGTGCTGACCTGACGGTTCGCGGGGCTTGGGATACTGAGCGTATCGTAGCTGAGCTGCCGGCCGTAGTTGCCGACATGGTAGCGGTACTTCGGCGTGATCCGGCGGCCACCCTCGGACTCTTCGTCATAGTCGCCATAAGAGTAGTCGTAGTAGCGGCCATTGTCGATGAAGTACACCAGGTTGTTCTGAAACAGCTGACTGACGCGGACGGCGAGACGAGGCATGTTTATCGTAGTGATTTCCAGCGTGTGTTTTCCTCCCAGCAACATATACGTTCCCGTGCCTGAGGCAAAACCAAAAGACGGCGCGACATTCCCCATGACAATATCCGCTTCATACTCATGCTGAGTCTTGCCGCCCAGGACGCTTTCCATCCCCTGTGCGATACGCAGACGGATCGCCGTGCCGGGATCAAACGCACCCTGCAGGGTGAACCCGTTGCCGTCATTCCGTATAGTGAATGCACGCACCGGCTCGATTACGACATGACGGCGAACCATCGCGGAGTCGATCTCCTGCGACGTGCGCACTTTGATCCATCCGCGGGAACCGTCAGTCCCGGATTCGTGGCCGAAGATCTGCACCTCCCCGAGTGCGGGCATATGGTAGACAAGGGGCGTCACCATGCTGATATGCGTTTGTGTTTCCGGCGATACCAGTCCCTCGCCGATCATGATCGAGATATCGCGCTCCCTGTCAAGCTGGGTGACGGTACCGACTTCAACGGCGATCACTTTGCTCTTCTCGGTCGTCATCACCCTGTCGATTCCGTGGGGTGCGCCATCAATCGTCAGTGTGACGTTAGCCGGAATATCCTGCGGCGCAACGGCATAGGTGAATTCGAGGTTTGCCCTGATGCCCACCTGGCGTTTCTCGCCTATGCGGTCATAAAAGAACTCCGCCTGCCGCAGGGTGAAACTCTCGGTGGAAAACGTGAACTCGTCCGGTCCCTCATACTTCTCCGCCCCGGACATCCGGGCTAGCAGTTCGGTGTTCAGCTTGGCCGTGAAGTGCGCATCGCCCGGCAGCTGACCGTCGGGACTGAACACGAGCCTGGTGGTGTCTTCCCAGACGAATTTCCCGGGGATGGCGGGCGTGAAAGCGATAAAGGGTGTTTCGGTCCATTGATTGATCGAATCTGCTGACACCACTGCACGGGAGAACGTCAGCGGTATCATGGCATCGCGGCCCATAACGCCCGAAGGAAACGGTGACGTAACACGCAGGACGTTGGCTCCGGGCCCGCCGCATTGCAGGGCCACCACGGAAAGGGCCAGGATGGCCGGCAGTACCACCAGGAATCGCTTCATGACTGCGCCTTTCGAAGAACGAGTGCAACCGCGTCGGTTACAGGAAGAACTTCTCTTGATATAGCACTTCAGCGCGACGATACCTCTTTCCCGATCATGTTCACCGTCACGCGTACCGATGACATCCGCCCCCGGTCATCCAGACATGCAACGGTATG
>DAINBR010000401.1:0-2834 GCA_036732865.1 Bacteroidota bacterium
TCTTCGTTTGCAACCACTTCGAACATAATCGAGCTCAATGGCGAGCCCGCGGCCATGGCCGCCGCCCGCGCCCGCGCCGCCGGGAAGCCGCTGACCGCCGAGCAGATCGAAGCCCATCGGGCGTCGCTCGCCGCGAAGCGTTCCGCCGGTTCCACTTCGCCAAAGGAGGTTCGTGCCGCTTTGGCGCGCTGGGAGCGCCGTGTGCGCGCTTCCCGCCGTTTCTAGCAGGTCCCGCATTCCCGCTGCACCATTTCATTCTTGCAAGAAATCGCGTATCTTCTCCACACGTTATTTCCCATCACAGTGCGCCAGTACGAAATGAACTCTCTTGTCATCGGTATTGCCGGCGGAACCGGCTCCGGCAAAACAACGGTCACACAGGCGATTTTGGACCGTCTCGATAAATCCCATATTGTCGTCATTCAACACGATTCGTATTACAGGGACCTGAGTACATACAACGGCATTCCGCCGGAGGCAATTAACTTTGATCACCCCGATTCCCTGGAGACGCCCCTGATGATCCGGCACATCAGGGATTTGAAGGCGGGAAAGAGCATTGACGAACCGATCTATAATTTTACCACACACCGGCGGCTGGATTCCACACGCCGTGTCAATCCGCGGAAGATCATCATCATCGACGGAATCCTGATCTTCACTGACAAGGAATTGCGGGAGCTGATGGATGTCAGGATTTTTGTGGACACGGATGCCGACGAACGGTTGATTCGCCGGATCCGCAGGGACATCATGGAGCGCGGACGCTCGATAGAGTCGGTGATGCAGCAGTATATGGGCACGGTAAAGCCGATGCACCTCGAATTCGTCGAGCCCAGCAAACACTGGGCCGATGTCATCATTCCCCGCGGGGCGATGAACACAGTGGCGATCGACATGGTTGTGAGCAAGATCACGATGATGCTGCGGGACGGAAACTAAACGTCGAAACTATCCGGGAGCAGTCATGACACCCGACAACTACCTCGTCTCCCCCGGCGCCTCCGTGTCGATGAAGGAGTTCGATCCGGACGACACCGGGAAATACAAGAGCAAGGAAGACGCAGCCCAGGACCTGCAAGATGATGTCGACACGCTGGCAAAGCTGCAAGATGTGCTCTATGCGGAAAACAGGCGGGCACTGCTCCTGATCTTCCAGGCAATGGACGCCGCCGGCAAGGACAGCGTGATCAAACACGTCATGTCCGGCGTCAATCCGCAGGGATGCCAGGTGTTCAGTTTCAAATCTCCTTCGGCGGAAGAACTGGACCACGACTATCTCTGGCGGTGCCTGAAGGCATTGCCCGAGCGCGGGCGTATCGGGATATTCAACCGTTCCTACTATGAGGAAGTGCTGGTGGTGCGGGTCCATCCTGAATTCCTTCAGAAACAAAACATTCCCGCAGAGGAGACAAAAGGTTCGCTCTGGAAGAAAAGGTACGAAGACATCAATGCGGTGGAAAAATACCTTTCGCGCAATGGCACCATCATTCTCAAGTTCTTCCTGCACGTCTCCAAGAAGGAGCAGAAGGAACGGTTTCTGGCACGGATCGAAACGCCGGAGAAGAACTGGAAGTTTTCAGCTGCGGATGTGATGGAAAGGAGTTACTGGAAGGAATACATGGAAGCCTATGAAGAGATGCTCGGGAAAACCAGCACGCAGTGGGCTCCCTGGCATGTCATTCCCGCGGACCATAAATGGTTTACGCGCTCGCTCGTCGCACGCATCATTATTGACAAGCTCAAGTCTCTTAACCTCTCCTTCCCGGCACTCTCCGGTAAACAACAAGCGGAACTGCTCGAGGCGAAGGAATCGCTCCTCCGGGAGTGAGGGAGCAGGAGCCGCCTATCGCACACACAGCCCCATCCACCGCGCCCCCTTCACGCGCGAAGATCCTGATCGCGTTTCTGGCAATCTACATCATCTGGGGATCGACCTATCTCTTCATCCGCTTCGGTGTCGAGACACTGCCGCCGTTCATGATGGCGGGAGGGCGGTTCGTCGCGGCGGGGTCAGTGCTCTACGGCTGGCTCCGCTGGCGCGGGGTTCCCGGGCCGACGATGCGACAGTGGCGTTCGGCCGCCGCCATCGGTGCCTTGCTGCTGCTTGTCGGCAACGGGGGCGTCACCTGGGCGGAGCAAGTAATCCCATCGGGAGTTACCGCGCTGCTCATCAGCACATCGCCCATCTGGTTTGTCGTACTGGACTGGATCTGGTTTGGTGCGCCGAGGCCTGCGGGGAAGATGGTGCTGGGACTGGCTCTCGGGCTTGCCGGCGTGATCTGGTTGATCGGTCCTGATAGGATCCTGGGCGGCGGCGGGTTCCCCATCAGCGGAATACTTGTTTTGATGCTGGCCACGGTATCCTGGGCGGCCGGATCCCTCTATTCGCGCCGCGCCTCACTCCCTCCTTCTCCGTTCATGGCGACGGCACTGGAGATGGTTGCGGGGGGTGCGTTGCTGCTGGCCTTCAGTGTTATCACCGGCGAACCGTGGCAGATCGAACCGTCGGAGGTTTCTCTCAAGTCAATCCTTTCCGTTGTCTACCTTGCCGTTTTCGGTTCGCTGGTGGGATTCACGGCATATGTCTGGTTGTTGCGAGTGGTATCACCGTCGCGGGTTTCGACCTACGCCTTTGTCAATCCCCTTATTGCGGTCTTTCTCGGGTGGACGCTCGGCGGAGAGGAATTCACCGCCCGCATGGGGCTGGCCGCACTCGTGATTGTTGCCGGAGTGGTGCTCATAGTGCTGCGACCGGCGCGCACGGGGCCGGAGCCGGGCTAGTGCCCCTCCAACTTATTGATTCACCATAACGAGGGGCACAGTGCTCGTTC